>JADDOW010000079.1 GCA_016782225.1 Nitrososphaeraceae archaeon | reverse complement strand
GTTAAACCTTTTCTCAGATTTTCATAACAAAGAATTGAATCTTAAATGAACAGAGCCCAAATAATGGTATATTCTTTATTCTTTATTCTTTATTCTTTATTCTTTATTCTTTATTTGTCTGTATATAGCAATTAAATCATAATAATTAAAGAAAATAGATCTAGCTAAAACATCTATTATGAATTTTCTTGTTTATATCCTAGGTCTATAGAATGGAGACTCGAATCCATACCCTAAATCACGGACTCACATATCATACTTACCATTAAAAATAGAATGGTTGGGAATTTGAACTCGCTACTTACACATACGGGTTTATATGAAAAGATGTTCTTTCTCAATGGCATGTTAAAGTCTGTGCATTTGAAATAATTGTTCATTAAGGAAGGGGAATTTAACCTTTGCTTTTCTGCCGAGATGTGAGTTTTCTGTTTTTATAGTTTACATCTAATACTCATGAAAAAAGATAGTGAATTATGGTTGTTGACTCTGAGCTATTTTGTGTTAGCATCCATACTTAAACGAGAGGCTATCTATTTTTGATATATTCCCTGTAATCCGCATCTATTTCTATTGCCGCTTGAAGTATTTTGCTTTTTATTGTGTTCGATGAGTTCACAAACATTTTTGTGTCCTTGGGTAAGCAGTGTCCGCCTATTACGTCCCTGGGCTCCAATACCTCAACATTCCATTTGCTATTTAGGTAATGTCGCAATTCGGTAAAGCTGATTTTGTTTGCCTTGCAATAGAGATAAAGTTCCTCCGCAAATGCGATTTGCAGGTATCTGTGGGCATTCTCGATTATTTTTGTCAGTTCGGCTACCTCTATTGATGATACCGGATGCATTGGTATCTGTAGTGAATGCATGTCTACTTTTATTGAGGATAATGATGATGATGACGTGGAGGTTAATGAAACTTTTTTTGGATTGTTGCTGTCATTACCGCCGCTAAGGCCGATTTCATTTCCATCATAAAAGTTCAGGCCATGCTGCAGGCAACAGCTGCTTACACCACCTATTATGAGCAATTGGTTGACTCCATGGATGTTTTCCTCAAGGGCATACCACCTGTGCGGGGCATGCACCATGTGGAGCCTGTGGTCGACCTTTTCAAACACTTTCTTTGAGGTGCCTTTTGGAATTGTGCTTTAAATTGATATTAATGACCCTTTCTTGGCTTCCCTTGATATTTTCTCCACGACAGACAATAAACTATCTATTTGTGGGGAAAACATGTCATCTGGCCGTGTGTCGACACACAAATAATGAGAACGTCAAAATTGCCAAAATTGATGGCTTTTTTGATGCCATAATTGGTTTGTGCCATATCCATTGCCTTTTCCTTGATGTCATATCTATAAGCGTCAAAGCCCTTTTCCTTGACATATTTGGCAACAGGAAGAACCAGTTGCCCAAGTCCCATTACAACTACTTTGTTATAATTAATTGGTGGATCATCATTATGCACATTATTTGTTTCCAATATTGTGATATAGTTGTATTTTGTATCATTTAAAATCAAGATTTAATCATATCTTTACTTATTGAAGTTTGGGTTCTTGGAAAGGATTGGTTATCTATCTTAAGGTGCTTTAAAGTTATCCATATCTATTCCATATTCGATATACAATTAACTAACCCATCTTATTGACCAAATTGACCAAAATTCAGATACCTTATAAACCATCTGTTTCAATGGATAACATATACCATGATAGACTCCAACATGTCAACCAGCCACGCCTCAATAGTAGTACAGGAATATCTAAAGGGAAAAACATTGAACCAAATAGCCAATGAAACCGGCATATCAAAAGGCAAGGTGCATTATCTAGTAGGCAATTGGAAAGACAAAATGGGAATACCAAATATTGAGGAGATACGGGACTTTGTGGTTATGGTTAGGAAATCGGGCATCTCCATAAAACAATGCGCACAAGGCTTTAGGATGCTACAGCTAATGAAAAACCTTGGCATTGGAGAGGATGATGATGATGCCACCAACGAGATTTCCTACTTCTTGGAGACAGTGTACCAATCTTGCAAAAGTTTAGGAATTCAACCTGCCATTGTACCTTTGTGGATTAAGGATTTGCTTGAATGCCATAATCACCATTCCCACGAAAAAAACGGCGTTCAGCAAACACCTATGAATTCGTCACCAAATAATAGCTCAGTTTCCATTCCATATTCAGATAAAACGGATTCAGATCCACAAACAAATCGACATGTCCCCCACCACCAATCATCATCGCCTCCCGAAGTCAAAATCCCGTTTTTCTCCCAAGTTTCCAGCACCTCGCCCATAAGAAAAAAGAATGCAACGATCTAGAAGAACACAGAAAAGGCTTAATAAAGGAAATAGATGGCCATGAAATGCAAATAAGGCAGAAAAGGGATAACCTCAACCAAATATTCTAAAAAGAAAAGTCTGTAATGTCCTATCTTGATTGGTATGGCAAATTAAAAGAAGAACTTTGGTTTAACTATGAAATCAAAATAGAGGAGGATATCCAGAGCTTTGCTAAGCTGATTAACGATTTTAGACATCATGGCTATGACGCCTCTAAAATAATGAGTGAGTATCTGCAAGCACTATCACTTAGGATGGAAATAAAAACACGCGAAGATAAAATCCAAACACTCCAAAACCATGTTACAGATCTAAATAATTTAGTTTTATCACTTCAGTCCCAAGTGGACATGCACAGGCAAACCCTTTATGCTTTGTCTGAGCTAAAGCCAATGGGGTTTGGAATGAATGAGCTGAAGCAATTATGGCTCACAATTTCGGAAATCGCAGAGGCCAACAGCATCCCAAGGGAGCAGGCTGTGCCCAAGTTCCTAAAGGATGTGGAGGAGCAGTATGACTGGAAAATCGGATTTGAGGGTAAGGTAAACTCAAAAAGAAAGGAACTTGAATCACTGAACAACCAGATACACCACAATCAGCTGATACTACGGGCTATCCCTTTTTTGGGACCGGCTCTGCACAACCTTTTTCAAAACGGAGTTAGCGAACAGGACATTATTGGAATAAACCACTTGGCTCAAGAGTACAAAAAAAATAACCAATTTCTTATTGATGTTGATTCTGGTGTCAAAGACAACAAACACGATAAGGGCAATGGACCTGATGAAAGGGGGTTTTGGAGATCGCTGACAGATGAGCTGAAAAGGTATGGCGGCCTCAAACTCGCAATCAAAGACCAATCCGAAAAACTTGAGAAGATAAAAAAGGAGATTGGCGATTCAGACAAGCAAAGGCAAGAGGTCTTGGCCTACTGCCAACTCGCAATTTCCCTTACCAACGTCATAAACAGTAAAATCTCCTATCTTAGGGGGCTAATGGATCATTGCCTAAATGAGCAAACCCGCATCGAAACAAGGCCTGCAACATCCTCACCTGTGCTTATCTTTGTAGTTTATGGTAACAAAGCAGGAGGCAATGGGGAGAAAGAAAAAGGAGAAGAAAAAGAGGAAAATTGAAATTATAATTAAAAAAGGGCTGTCTACCTAAAACCTTTAGGATCAAATAATGTTTGTGTTTTGTGTATTATGATGTCTTTATTTGCCCACCCTGAGAGTGTCACACATTTTAATGACTTTTGGTATGTCTTAAATGTTGAGAATAATTATTTATACTGGGAAGGGTGGAACGGGCAAGACTGTGAATTCTTGTTCTACAGCCGTTAACCTTGCAGATAGTGGTTACAGGACTCTGATATTGTCTTCAGATCCCGCTCATACGTTGAGTGATGCGTTTATGACTGATTACATTGGGAATGAACCAACAAAAATAATTGATAATCTGTTTGCTCTTCAGGTAGATCCGGTAACAGAGATCAACAAGCATTTTGATTCAATCCTGACCTATATTGCCTCTGTATTTTTCACAAAAGGTGTGGACGAAACACTCTCTTACGAGATCGCTATGCTACCTGGAATGACGCAGTTATTCTCATTGCTTAAAGTTGAGGAAGCCATGAATCATGGTGATTATGATGCAGTTGTGTTGGACATGCCAGCATCAGGTGAGGCGTTGCGTTATCTTTACTTTCCAAAGTTAGCTGGAAGTATCGGAAAAAAATTAACAGGGTTTACCGGGGTTTTCAGTGGGTTTGCAAAAATGTTTCAGCCCTTTTCTGGGTTTTCATCCCCCTCCTCCGCTTTGCCCCCTGCAAATGTTTTGCAGAGCGAACTTGATTTACTTGGCAGGCTCGAATCTTTATCAGGATTAATAACCGATTCTTCTATTACAAGCTTAAGATTGGTTGCCAATCCAGACACATTTAGCATTGAGAATGCAAAAAGGGCCTTGATGTCTGCCAACCTGTATGGCATTAATGTTGATCTTGTCATCATAAATAAGATAATGCCAAAGGGAAGCCCTGACAGTTATTTTGCAAACTGGTCTATATTTCAGAATAACAAAGTTGAAGAAGCAAAGTCTAATTTTTATCCTTTGCCTATAAAGGAGGCAAAATTGTACGATAGGGAACTGCGGGGCATAGATATGCTAAGGGAAAACTCTAATTTGATATTTGAAGGCAACGATCCATCAAATATATTTTACAACGGCAAGGTATTTGAATTCACACAGGAAGGCTCCGGATTGAGTATGAATTTAAAAGTACCGTTCACCGATAAGGATAGTTTTGAAATAATCCGCCATGGGTATCAAATATCGATTAAGGTACGGGGTCCTACGGGTTATATTATCAATGTAATACCACTGCCTGCAGCTACTATTGGGATGAAACTTGCAGGATCCAAATTGGTCAAAGGCGAACTTGATATATTCTTTGAGAGATGATTTGATTTATTGGCCTAATCCAAAACTGTGAAACAAAACAATATTATGTAAATATAAGGAGGGGGGAGGGAGGTGGTTGTTTTACTAAATGTCTAAAATTGATGGAGACATTTCTTGTTTCTCAAAAGATTGGATAAAAGATGTATATCTGTGTATATCGAGTTTGTAATTGGGGATACAATTGCAATAAATTTGTTGTTGATATTGTTTTTAGTCATATGTGTAAGCGTAAAATCATCTACATCATCAAACAAAAAGTCATTCACTATGGTAGAATCGTCTTTATTCTTTATCGGGATATATCAAATGGATCCGGAAGCTAAATGATGGTGCTGTGTGCAACGGGTGGATCCTTTGGTTCTCATAAACGCGATACAATTTTTACCTTTGCAAGGAGATCGTGTGGTTCAATTGGCTTTCTCAAAACATCGTTGCTTTTTATCTCTGGAAAAATGCTTAACAACTCATCTATGGCGTCCAGAGCGGATAGAATAAAAACTTTGAGATCTGGGTTCATGACTTTGAATTTTGAATAGATCTGAATTCCATTCAATCCTGGCATGCGTATGTCCATTATTACCAAATCATAATGATAAGGATCCATTTGTGAAAAATGACTCAATGCTTGGTATGGGTCTGAAAAGGAGGTTACATGATAGCCTGCACTCTCAATAATGGTTACAAACGTAAAAAGAATATCCTCATCATCGTCTATTAGCAAAATGTTAAAAGAGGAGTTGGATTTGTTGTTTTTATTTTGATGTATCTCATCATGTATCAGTCTTCTTTTTTCATCGATCTCTGCCTGCTCATTTATGCTGTTAATTTTCTGAACAGAATAAATTAAACCAGGGTAGCTGTAATACTTATCGTTGCTATGACTTATTTCTGTAAAACCATAGTCATTATAATATGCTGTTTTTTTTATGACGTCGTAGAGGTCCTTATGGATGACCATTTCGTTTGATGATGCCAGATGATTTATTTTGGAGCAGATGTTAACGGTAGGGCCAAATAAATCAACGTTATTTGAATTGGTTGATATGGCTAGTTCCACTTTTCCATAATTGCCGCTGATTCTGTAGCTGATAGGTGGCAAACTGTTTTTATCCAGATTTGAATTTAGAATGTGATTTGCTTCAATCATCGCTAAACCGCAGTCAAGGACATCCTGAAAAGATAACTCATTTGTGGAATTTACCGTTTTAGGAAAATAATAGATTAAACAATCTCCTGCATTTTTAATTACCTTTCCGTTGTAGCTTTTGATTATTGAGGCCATTGTGTTTAGAAAGATGGAATAATACTTTCTGATTTGTTCCGAACCCATTATCTTGGATGTATTCTCTGTGGAGTTGACTATGTCGATAATGCATACGCAATAACTGTGGGTATAGTTGATGAATGTTATCTGATCGTTATCTAAACTGCTGTAGAAGTTTTCACTCTTATTATGATTGCCTTTACCATTTTGGCCAGAGGTAAGTGGTGATGAATCATTGCTTGTCATGCACAACCAAATCCTCCCTCGTTAGATTTTGCATTCTGGTCTTTTTTGTTCTGTAACCTTTGCAACCCACAAAACCTTTAATTTTCTCTTTCGCATTCTTTATTCTCGCAATTACTGCTGAACCCATTGGTGCATCTTTGCAAATTATGATTGTGGAATTGTGTGGCATTGACAAAATTACACAATATAAATATTTAAGTTTTTCGCTACTGAATTGGTTTCGTATTTAAAGATGAGTGATTCTTAAAACTGTTTTTAAATTATGGATTAAGCATCCCATGCAGTTAAAATTATATTTTTTACATGGAATGTTTTGTGGTTATTTCGCATCTATAGAGGCTCTTTTTGCATGTATGGCTGTATTTGTAAAAAAAGCGTCAGATGCACTACTACTATGCTGAAATGTTTTTTCTTATTTCCTCATAGTCTGGCTCTACCATTGGATTATCTGATACCCATCTATATTTTATTTTTTGATTGTTATCTACAATGAATATGGATCTTTTAGCCGCCTTGTAGTCTTTTAATTTGCCCAGGCTTGGCATTACCACATCATATTTTTCAATAGTTTCCCTATTGTAATCACTTAATATTGGAAAACTAAGGTTATGGTGCTCTGCAAAAACTTTGTTTGCAAAAGGACTATCAACAGAAATTCCCAGAATTTTTACATTCTTCTGTTGCAGCCCGTTTAAAGAGTCCCTAAAATTACACATCTCTGTTGTGCACACCGGAGAACCAGCTGCAGGAAAAAACGCTAAAATGGTCTGATTATCCTTGTAGTTTGATAATTTGTGAAATTCTTGGTTTGTGTCTAGTAATTCAAAATCTGGAGCATTATCCCCTGTTTGCAGCTTGCCACTGTTGTTATTGTTGTTATTGTTGTTATTTTTATTTTCTACCGATGAAGTCATTATTGATTGTGATGTACCCTGAATGTAAAAAAAGTCTTTCTATTGCATTGAATCCATGGTATTGTATTACGATAAAAAACAGAAAACTATTATTTTGTTTTTAGTATGTTTTGAATTGCTGCTATTGTGATTAAATAAACAATGGCAATGGCCGCAACAGTGGCAGAAGGCAGTAAATGATGTCCTTACGCAATAAGTGATATAGGGTGATTACCATTATCAGTACTGTTGTTGTTCAATTCGTTTCAAAACCTTTCATTCTGATGTTGTATTATTGTTGTTTTATTATTTTGTTTGCTATCAAATTCAAATTCATTTAAACTTCGTAACTCTGATATTATTTCTTTAAGTTTTGTTATTGTTGTATCCAACTCTTCTCTCGTATTCTGGTGCCCCAATGATAGCCTTATGGAGCCTGTTACCTCCTGATGGGAAAGACCCATTGCCTTTAACACATGCGAGGCCTTTTGCTTTTTGTTTGATGAACATGCCGAACCAGTTGACAAAGCTATTCCGTTTTCGTCTAACTTGATTAACAGGTCTTCACCATTTATGCCCTGAAATGAAAAATTGATATTATTTGGAACCCTTTGTTTTTTTGAGCCATTCAATTTCGAATATGGAATTTCGTTTGCTATTCTTTTTATTGTATAGCTTTGAATCTCTTTTATCCTTTTTTTATTTGCCTCTAGTTTCGTTGTTGCCACCTCACATGCCTTTCCAAATCCCACTATTGAATGCACATTTTCAGTTCCAGATCTTAACCTGTTTTCCTGACCGCCACCAAATAGTATGGGCTCAAGATTTAACCCCCTTTTTACATACAGGGCACCAGCCCCTTTTGGTCCATTGATCTTGTGTGATGATATCGATAGCAAGTCTATACCCAAGTCCTTGACATTTAGCGGAATTTTGCCTAATGCCTGAATCGCATCTGTGTGAAAGACTATCTTTTTGTTTTTGTTTTTTGCAGTCTCTGAAAGTTTTTTTATTGGCTGAATAGTCCCTATCTCATTGTTGACCAACATGATGCTTACCAACCCTGTTTCTGAAGAGATCAGTTCCTTGAACCTTTCTTCATCGACCAGGCCGCCTTTATCAACAGGAACAAAATCAACATGGAATTTCATTTCTTTTCCTATATTCGATACTGTTTCCAATATGGAGTCATGCTCTATTTCAGATACTATTATTTGGTTGCATGAGTGATTTGTTTTTCTTATCAATTTTGCACAACCCGTCAGTGCTAGATTGTTGGATTCGGTTCCTCCGGATGTGAAATGGACTTCAGAAAAATTGCAGCCTATCAGTTTGGATACTTTTAAACGGGAGTTTAAAATACCTTGCCTTGAGTGCCTGCCCAATTTGTGAAGCGATGATGGGTTGCCATAATTACAGGTCATATACGGCATCATCTCGTCAATTACCTCTTTATCAATTGGTGTTGACGCTGCATTGTCCAAATATATGAAAGTATTGATTTTGCTATTGTTTATTGACATGGTTGATTGTCCTTGCTGCTGCTGCTGCTGCTGCTTGTCCTTTTTTTTAATTGGACATACTTATCATTGTCTTTGTCTGATGCAGCCAGTCCGCTCTTCCTATAGCCTCCTATGTCTATTGTAACATATTTAAAACCGTTTACCTTAAAAGGTAACTCTATTTCTTTTAGTTTTTCAATGTCAAACAATTTTATTATCTCTTCTTTTTCCACTTCTATTCTGGCTAAATCTCCATGATCCCTAACCCTAACCTGTTTGACATCAAAAACCTTTTTTATTATTGATTCGCAGTTTTCAATCCTCCTTAGCTTTTCAGGCGTTATTTGGATGTTTTTAGAAATCCTTGATGCGAGACAAGCATTGGAGGGTTTATCATATATGGATAATTTGTTAGCTTTTGCCAGGTTTCGGATGTCCTTTTTATTAAAACCTGTTTCTATCAGTGGGCTTTTAATCCCTTTCTGATGCAACGCTACCATTCCTGGTCTATAGTCATTTAAATCGTCTTTGTTGCTTCCATCAACTATTAGTTTAAAGTCCTCTTGACTGGCCAATGCGATTAGGTTATCTGCCAGCTCATTTCTGCAATGAAAACACCTTGAGCTATCGTTTTTTACAAAATCCTGGTTTTCCAGTTCATTGTATTTTATTATTCTGTGACTTATGCCCAATTCTTTTGCTACCTCCACTGCTGTGCTTAATTCCTCACCTGATAGCGTTTGATAGTTTGCTGTTATTGCCAAAACATTCTGCTTTCCCAGGGCATTTTTTGCGACAAGTGCGACTACAGCGCTATCGACCCCCCCAGACAACGCAACCAAAACTTTACCGTTTTTGAGTTTAAACCATTCAATTAAACTTGTATATTTAACCTCCAGAGCATCATTGATTTTGTTAGGGTGCTGATAATCTCCTTCTCCTTCTATTTCTTCTTGCGCATGCTTCTTTTTTTCCTCTCCATTTAACTCTGTGTTTTCCTCGCCTTCCCCCTCTTCTGTTCTATCTTTATTTGATTTCAAAACTGTGTTAAATGTCATATAGATTTCTTTGAAATATTAAATTATTGACAACATCGATTGTTTTTCTTAACGGATAGTTTATCCTATGGGAAATTCTCTTTATGTCTTCATATTCTGGTTTTATGTTTGTTATCTCACCATTAGAGTTTTTCGAAATTTTTACGTTTATGACAAAACTTTGTTTTTCTATTTCTATGGGAACCAAAAGATTGAATCTGCCCAAGATGTATCGCTCAGTCTTTGTTTTCCTTATGCCTAAAGTTCCGGATTCTTCAAATATGGTTTCTGCAATCTTTTTCTCATTTTCATCAGAGCAAATCACCTTTAGTATATAGGTGGGTCTGTTCTTTTTTGATATGCCGTTAATAACCGTTACATCTTTTACCCCATCTATATCATTTGATGATAGTTTTTCTACTAGGTTCCCTATTATCTCACCGTTCACATCATCAATGTTTGTTTCAAGCACTGTTACTGTATCTGATTGGATATCGCCAAAAAAATCGGGTTTGCCTATTGAAACCCTAAGTATGTTTGGAATCCCCGTAAATTCTTTGGTTCCTGTCCCATACCCTATCTTTTCGGGAATAAACTCTGGATAGTTTGTTATCTTGTTGGGATTTAAATTCGCAAGCATTGCTGCCCCTGTGGGTGTTGTCAACTCGGCTTCAATTGGGCCACCTTTTATCGGAATTTTAAATAGTTTAAAAATTTCCAAAATTGCGTTTGTTGGGTTTGGGACAGTACCGTGGGAAAAATTTGCCAAACCCCCTCCCACTGCAACTTTAGTAGAATAAAATGTTGAATTGTTTAATAAATCCAAGTCATCAAGTGCTGTAGCACAGCCAACAAGGTCTGCACCTGTATCTATGCTTGATGATTCATGGAGGTGCAGCTCTTTTATGTCTTTATTATGAATTGTAGATTCCACCTTGATAATTGTTTTAATGGATTCAATCGCAAATTTCTTTGCTTTTTCTGACAAGCCTATGTTGTGACAGCAATTTGCAATCACCCTATACATGTCTACAGCGTTTTTTTCTTTTATCCTTTCATCAAATTCAAAGACAAATCTTGTGGCACCTATGCCATTTGACTCTGTTTTAATAAAATCAATTTTGTTTATTTTTGAATCCTGAAAATGATTTTGTATTTTATTGATGTTGTTTATAATTTTTTTTTTATCTGCCCCGCTATCAACCAAGCTTGAAAGTAACATATCCCCGGAAATCCCTGCGAGCTGTGGATCTATAATTATTATCTTACTCATTTAAAATACCCGATGCTAATCTTATCTTCCTCTGTGAGTTTATTTAGGTATCCATTTTTTATATATCATTGTTTTAAATTTGCGCAGATTCAGTCACTATACTCTATCACTCTCTCTCTATTGCCATATTACAATCGATATTGTCATCGCCACCGCCATCATCAAAATTAGGTTTTTGGTGAGTACTGTATATTGAATTTAAAACTATAAATAAAAAATTAATTTCAACTTTATTATGACTATATCAATAATTGGTTCTGGAAAGGTTGGTGCATCAGTTGCATTGAACTGTGGTCTCCGAGAATTGGACCCTAAAATAAATTTGCTAGATATTGTTGAAGGTTTGCCCCAAGGAGAGGCAATGGATATAAATCACCAACTTTCAGAAAAAGGTCTAGACAGTTATATTGTGGGCTCTAATGATTATTCCGAGTTAAAGAACTCTGACATTGTTGTTCTAGTTGCAGGGGTTGGGAGGAAACCCGGAATGACGAGGATGGATTTGCTCAAAACCAACGCATCGATAGTAAGGGATGTATCATTAAAAATCTCCGAGAATGTAAATGACTGCATATTAGTTGTTGTAACAAACCCCCTTGATCCAATGACATACTTGGCACTAAAAACCACTAAATTTCCTCCAAACAAGGTGATGGGAATGGGGGGAATGCTGGACCTTTCCAGATTTACTAGTTTTATTCATGATTTTACTAAAGTCTCCAGAAAGTCAATATCTGCTATGGTTATAGGCGAACATGGTGAAAACATGTTACCTTTGATCAGATTCTCATCTGTCTCCGGAATACCATTGCAGGAATTTATAGATAAAGATCAATCCATGCAAATTTACGAAAAAACAAAACAGGTTGCTGCCGAAGTAATTAAATTTAAAGGCGCGACTGTATACGCACCGGGAAATGCTGTATCAACAATGATTGAATCAATAGTTAAAGACAAGAAAACAGTAATTCCAATTTCGGTATATCTTGATGGGCAATATGGGGTTAGAGATGTGTGTCTTGGAGCACCTGCTATAGTCGGGAAGAGTGGTGTTGAAAAAATAATTGAGTTGCCGTTAGATGATTTTGAAAAAGATCAGTTTGCCAAAGGCGCAGACAGCGTAAAAGAAGCCATTTCCAACCTCTTTTAATTTTAGTTTAGTAAAGCCGATATGGATTTAAAAGATATCTTATTGGATTATTACAATGATAAAAAAAGCTTGGATGAGGTGATTAAAACTCTTTCACTTTTTTCTATAGAGTACATTGAAAACAATATTGCACAAATAGATGTGAATAGGGATTTGAGAAAATATGTTCCCGAGATCGTTTTAGCTGCAAATAAAAAAACTATGGAAATTGTCTCTATCTCTGACAAAATATTAGAAAAAAAGGGTTATGTTGTAATCAGTAAAATAAGACCTATTGTAATAAATAAATTAATCAATCACTTTAAAAAAAAGGGGTTTTTTGTTGAAAAAGGACACAACTGCAGCACTATATTAATTTATGACAAAATAGATGCTTTGCCTTCCAATAAGGGGGGGAAGATTGGAATTATTTGCGGTGGCACGTCTGACATTGGCATTGCTGAAGAGGTCCGAATAGCATCTCTTTCAATGGGGTGCTCAACCATTCTAGGATATGATGTTGGCATAAGTGGAATCCAACGTTTGCTTCTATCTCTCAAAGAAATGATGTCCAATAACGTGGATGTTTTGGTAGTGGTTGCAGGCATGGAGGGGGCCTTACCCTCCGTTGTTACGTCATTGGTCAACATTCCGGTAATTGGTGTTCCTGCGTCTGTTGGGTATGGATTTGGTTCAAATGGAGTTGGTTCCTTATCGTCTATGCTTCAGAGTTGCTCTTTTGGTCTTGCCGTTGTAAATATTGATAATGGCATGGGGGCTGGTATATTTGCAAGCTTGATAGCCAACAAAGGGCGATCACAATCGTAGAAAAAATAACCTGATCTAAAAAAATATTACCATTAATATTACTATTATTTTTATTACTGTAAGCATCAAGTTTAAAACGTTTATAAGAGAATCAAAAGTTTTTTGTTGATAGTTAGATAAAGAGAGAGGATGAAGTAAATGTCTTATATTAGAACACTTAAAAGAATTAGAAATAGAAAAACAAATTACAGAAAACGAAAAGCAATATTGATTAGCAGACGTAATTTTATTACCATAAAGACCAGCAATGAAAATATCCATTGCCAATTGATAAAACCAAACCTAAAAGGTGATATAGTGCTTAACTTTTCAAACAGCAAAGAACTCGCAAAATACGGATGGAAGGGGGCATCAAACAATCTGTCTGCTAGTTTCTTGGTGGGTTTATTGATGGGCAAGAAGATGCTCAGTAAAAACAACGACTCTGCCATTTTATATACAGGGAAAACATCTTTTACAAGTAAAATAGCTGCATGCCTGAAAGGGGTTGCATCGGCTGGAGTTAAAATACCCCTATCTGAAGAGTCCATGCCCGATGAAAATAGGATAAATGGCACTCACGTTGCCAAATACGCTACAGTGTTGAAACAGGATAAAAGTCTGTATGAGAAAAGATTTTCAAAGTTACTCGATAATAATTTGGACCCCGAGGAATATCCAAAACATTTTGAGGAAATAAGAAATAAAATACTTTCCAGTAGTTTTGATCAACAGCAACAACAAGGGCAATAAGATGTTTTTAGCTTTAAATAACGAAAGAATAATAAATAAAAAAATATCTCTGTTTTGAATAAGGTAGGATGTGTTTAAAATAATCAATATTAATTTTGTCGAGTATTGTTATTCGATTTTCAATAAAGGTGAATCAGATGAGTAGGATGGCAAGAAGGGAAGATGCTGAAGTTGAATGGAAGCCTAGAACCACATTGGGGATGATGGTGGCCAGTGGAAAAATAAATTCCATGGAACAAATTTTTGAAAATGGCATGAGAATACAGGAAGCAGAAATTGTAAAACATCTGTTACCTGATGTAAAGACCCAGGTAGTTAGTGTTGATATAGTTCAAAAACAAACGGATGCTGGTGAATTGACACGGTTTAATGCTTTGGTTGCTTTGGGTAATGAGACGGGTTGGTTTGGATTGGGTAAAGGAAAAGCATCCCAAATGAGAAATGCAATAGATAAAGCCACCAATGCTACATACTTGAACGTAATTCCGGTTAAACTTGGTTGTGGAAGCTGGGAATGCCGATGTGGGCAGCCTCATTCTGTGCCTTTTAAAGTAATGGGAAGAGGGGGAAGTGTTACTATCGAACTAATACCTGGCCCAAGGGGTTTAGGCATTGTGGCTGGAGAGCATATCAAAAACCTGTTAAAGTTGGCTGGACTAAAAGACGCATGGAGTCGATCCTATGGATCTACTAGTACTATGTCATCCACTGCTAAAGCTATTTTTAGTGCATTAAGAAATACATTCCAAACAGGGTAGAAACTAAAATGGTATATTTAGTAGTAAGAATGAAAGGGACTGTAAATGTTCCTTATTGGGCAAGAATAACATTAGAAAGTCTCAGTTTAAATAAACGATTTCGAGCCACAATAATTCCAGAAAATGAGCAGACTTTAGGCATGCTAAGGAAAATAAAGGAATTCGTGTCCTGGACAAGTGTAGATTCCGAATTTATTAGGGAGTTCATAGAGAAAAGAGGTCGAAGTTCTTCATCCAAGCTGCTATCGGCAGCACCAGATACAGCGGCAGCACCAGATAATCCTAATGGCCAAATCAATAACAATAATACTGAAAACAAAGATTCACAAAATGTTGATTTAGGCAAAATTGTATCTATTATCTCTCAAAATGAATTGTATTTATCAAAGATATCTGGAATAAAACCATGGTTTGCATTAAACCCACCTAAAGGCGGATTTAAGAGAAGGTCAAAACGATCATATTCCCAGGCTGGAATCCTTGGGGAAAACAAAGAGTTAGTGTCTATAGTAAAAAGGATGATGTAGTGAAACAAAATGAATTGTAATTTGAATTTGATGTCATTGCCATTCGAAAACTTTAATATTTATACTCTTTCTCTTTATCAATTGAATGGATGGAATTGGTGATAGTGTGCTATGGCTACTCGTTTAAGAAAAAGTAGAAGACAACGTGGGACACGCTTTTGTGGTTGGGGACAGATTGGTCAGCACCGTGCTTCAGGCAGTCGAGGTGGAGTTGGAGGCGCAGGAAAACATAAACATTTCTTCCTAAGAACTCTCAAAGAGGAACCCGATCATTTTGGACATGAGCAGTTTCATGCTCTAAGGAAAAGCGATATCTCTAGGTGGGTCAATTTAAGGGACTTGAATAAGTTATTAAGATATTCTAAATCTGGTGAGGATGGGAAGACTGTTTTGGACCTAGGTGAGTTAGGTTATGAAAAACTTTTGGGAAGCGGAAGGGTTGAAGCAGTTATTACTATTAAAGTTAAGCAGGCTTCAAAATCTGCAAAGGATAAAATTACTGAAGCCGGAGGCGAGGTGTTAACCTTAAATGAGCTCAATAAAGAATGACGGTATTTTTAGAACTGTAGTAAAGAGGGTTTCACCTTTTATTCCTCAGGTTGAAAAGCCTAAAAAGAAGATTACGCTAAGGAATAAGCTGCTATGGACTGGTATTGCATTATTGATTTATTTTACAATGGGTCAGGTTCAGTTGTATGGCATTATTGTTGACCCTGCTAACGATCCTTTAGCATTTGCTAGGGTTATATTCGCAGCACAGCAAGGAACCCTTATTGAACTCGGTATTGGACCTATTGTTACTGCGGGATTGCTGATGCAGTTGCTTAAGGGGTCTGACATGCTTAAGCTGAACTTTAGAGACCCAAATGATCGTTCACTTTTTACTTCTGCAACAAAAATAGTTACATTAATTGTTATCGTTGCGGAGGGTGCTCTTTATGGCCTTGCTGTTTATGGTGGGTCAACTCCATCACCGGGCCATACTGGCGTTTTGATTGCACAGCTGATTGGAGCCAGTGTTGTAGTTATGTATTTAGATGAGCTTGTCCAGAAAGGCTGGGGTCTTGGATCGGGAATAAGTGTATTTATCATGGCTGGGGTAGCTCAGGCTATTTTCTGGAGTGTATTTAACCCTTTCCCGGTGCCAAATTTTCCGGAGTTGACTGGACTTATACCTGGTTTAATTAGCTCTGGGTTAGACGGGAATGCTGCAGAAATGTTGTTTCGTTCAGCTCCACCTGCCCCCACTCCTAATTTACCCAGCATTTTTGGCTTGGGTATTACAAGTGGTATACTGTTGCTATTGGTTTATGTGCAGGGAATCCATGTTGACATTCCAATTGTATCAACTAGGTATAGAGGATTCACGGCAACATACCCAATAAAACTCCTATACACCTCAAACATACCCGTGATTTTAGCTTCTGCATTATTGGCAAACGCCATGTTTCTGGGAAACATGCTGTGGGCTAATTTTAACCCTAACAACGACAGTCCCTTTTTTAACTTGATTGCTCAATATAATGGACAGTCCCAAACTCCCTCGGGTGGCCTGTTCTATTATATGAACCCTCCAGGGTCTTTGGACGCCGCTGCGGCTGATCCTGTTCATGCTGTAGTTTACGTGTTGTTTATGACCGTCATTATCACTATATTTGGGCGGTTATGGGTTGAACTTGGTGGTCTCTCAGCCAAATCTGCTGCAAAGAACCTATTGGATGCAGATGTTCAAGTGCCTGGATTTCGACGCTCCGAAAGCTCAGTTGAGTCTTTGCTTAACCGCTACATTCCCTCCGTTACTATAATTGGTGGGATAATTATTGGGTTATTGGCAGGTGTCTCAAATGTCTTTAGCGTCTTTGGAACGGGCATAGGTTTGTTGTTGATGGTTGATATCCTTGTGAATTACTATAACCTGTTAGTCAGGGAGCAAGTAGACGTCCATATGCCAAAACTTGCTTCGTTGATAGGAAGGGATTAGCCTAATAAACTAAGATATCGATTTTGCTTTTTTTTAAACTCGATATTTTATAAATTATTTTTAAACTGCTTTTGAAATTTAAGTAAAATAATAAAATGTTTTGATGATGGCATAATTATAAAGATAAAAATATTGGTTTTCATTTTTAGTTAAGATGGTATTATATGTCTAAAAGGGTTATAATAGTTGGAATTCCCGGAGTTGGAAAGTCTACTGTTATAACAAATATTTTGAATACGCTTTCAAAACAGGGGGTTGATGTTAAGGTTGCAGAGTTTGGAACACTAATGTTTGAACAGGCGAAACTATTGTCAATTTCAAACAGGGATGAGCTCCGAAAATTAACGCTAGAACAGCAAAGATCACTACAAGAAATAACTGCGAATTACATCTATTCCCTTAAAAATGAGGTGGTGATTATAGACACTCATCTTTTTATAAACACGGTGGAAGGGTATTATCCTGGAATACCCTACAAACTATTGGATATCTTAAAGCCAACCCATCTCATCCTGTTGACCGCAAATTCTGAGGAAGTTTATGAAAGAAGGAAAACAGATGTTGCTAGGCAAAGGGATTTAATTACTGCAGATGAAATATCAAACGAGCTAAACATATCCAAAACAATGATTGCGTCAAGCTCTATTTTTTCTGGGTGTCCTTTTTCCATTGTCCAAAATAACAATGGACAGTTGGAAGAAGCGACCATGCGCATATGCAAGACAATCATTCATTAATGCTTATTGATTTACGTGTTTGTTGCAGATTTTTATATATGAATGTCAACTATCATGAAGTTTCTTTATTTAGAGATTTTTTCCTATCTATTGTGATAGATATGGGCACACACTGCTGGATAGTTGAATCATTCACCATTTACCACTGAAAAGGTGTTTTGTTAGTATTTCATTCCGTGTGAATCATCTTTTGATAGCTTTATATATACAGAAGTCGAAAAAGACCAAAATCTAGTTTTAGTGTTAAAAATGGGGCCAAATGAAATAAATTGTATAAAAAATGAATTAAATGATACAAATAAAAAAAAGATCAGTGTTGTTATCTCTGGATGGCCTGCAGTCGGTAAAACTACTATTGCGGAAAACATAGCAAAAGATTTCGATCTAAAGCTATGGAATGGTGGTGATATTTTAAAAATGATGGCATATGAGCGGGGTTATTCTTCATCATTAAATCATGATTGGTGGGACACAGAGGAAGCCATAGCTTTTATGAAAGAAAGAAACAACGATCCCAATTTTGATAGGGAGGTTGATAACAGACTGATTGGCCTGGTTAATGGCGGAAATGTGGTTATAACCAGCTATACCCTTCCGTGGATATCTAATGCCACAGTTAACTTTTGGTTACAGGGCTCGGTAGATAACCGCGCAAAAAGGTTGGCTATGAGGGATAAGATTAGTATACATGAAGCAAAAAGAATTGTTCTACGCAGGGACAATGAGAATAAGCTAATCTACAAAAGGATTTATGATTTTAGTTTTGGCGAAAACCTGGATGTCTTTGACTTTGCATTAAATACTGATTTATTGTCTTTGGATTGTCTTATTGACTTGTCTAAAAGAATTGTTAAGAATATCCTGAGTCCTTGATTTATTTATAACTTATTTATGTAGAAACATATATGGTGGATCAGAGTTTTCCTCAACTAAATAATCTTATAACAATAAACGACAGTATAACCGATGAAAAGTATGGTTACTATCCATCTAAACGCCCTATCAAAAATTTACTTAGTTATGGATTGATTTTATTGGATAAACCCCCCGGGCACACTAGCCATGAAGTTGTTTCGTACGTAAAGAAAATATTGGATATAGAAAAAGCAGGACATAGTGGAACCCTGGATCCAGGTACAACTGGATTATTGCCTATAGGCTTGGAAGAAGGCACAAAAATAGTCCCAATTCTATTATTGGGGCCGAAAGAGTATGTGGCATTAGCTAGGATCCATAATCAAATTCCTCCTGAAAAATTGGCAAAAATAATAAAAGAATTTACTGGACCCCTGTTCCAAAAACCACCACAAAGATCCTCTGTAAAGCGTCAAACCCGAATCAGAACCATATATGAGATGGATTTGTTAGATCAATTTGATCGACTAATCCTGTTAAGGGTTTTGTGCGAATCTGGGACATATATTAGAAAATTGATTTATGATATGGGCGAGGTGCTTGAATGGGGTTCTTCAATGATTGAATTGCGAAGGACTAAAGTGTGGGACTTTGCTGATGAGGTTCAGTTTGTCAGGCTGCATGATTTGGTGGATGCGTTTTCCCTTTATAAGGAAAAAAACGAAGAGGAAAAGTTACGAAGACTTATCCTTCCAATAGAGTCTGCTTTAACCAATATACCTGCTGTAACGATTAGAGACACCGCTGTAGATGCTCTTTGTCATGGTGCACAACTGGCTTTGCCTGGCGTTGTGGCCATCCCTAAAAACTTGGCAAGAAATGATCTTGTTGGCATTTACACTCAAAAAGGTGAAATTGTGGGCCTTGGGACATCATTGTTAGCCTTTGATGACTTTTTCAAGCAAAAAAAAGGCATTTCTTTTCAAATCAAAAGAATGGTGATGAAACCTAATACATATCCTAAGTTCTGGTCCACATCAGATACTGTTATTTCTGTTCCAGAAAACAGTAATTCTGAGGATTTGACCGAAGATGACGACGATGGTTGATCCTTTTTTTTCTGTTGCAGGTTTTAATACTTTATCTATTTCTGTTGTCTTTTGTTATATGGTTTCTCCGATTCCTGGACTTTTTTTGTCGAGCAAAGATATCTTGCGTGCCAAGTTTTCAATTGTACCGGGCACATGGCAACTGCACATACACTCCGCGCAATCAGCATGTTTTAAACCTTTACAAGACTCTGATAACTGTAATTTTTCCATAAACCTATCACCATATAAATAGCCTCTAAATTTAATCGTTTTATTAACAAAAAATCTTTTAACCGATTGACAATATTATTATATATTAATATAAATTGTCGATAAAACTGGGCACAAATGATTTAGCTAAATATCCTTTCCTAAATGAGGCTTCACTATATATCAAAGATACTCATTTTGATTTACTGGAATTTGATAGAAGTGAAATGTCTTTTATAATAAACAGATCGTTTGATAAAATTGAAAGCTTTATCAAAAACAATGAAACCCTATACCATTATGAAATAGATAGATTTGAAATTGAGATCTTAACCTTTTTAGCGTCCTTGTTGATATTGAAGTCTGCGTCGATTGACATTGTTACCAAAAAATTTGCCTTGTTGGAATCAATGAGGTTTGAAAAATATTTGATAGATGATTTAAAAAATTCTTTTAAAGACGAGAAAAAGAGATTGATTTTATTAAAAATCTTTAAAGAGGTGTTTAAAATTGATGTTTATGCGGAAACAAAACCCATTGAGGTATATAAAATTAGAGCCCTTGATTATATACGGCGCTCTATAGTTTTCCATGAGCAAGAATGGAAGCTTATAAACAGAACAGTAAAGGATGGGTATGTTTATCTTACTGTTACTGAAATTGTTAGGCTGTTTCGGAATGAGTTGAGTCTGTTGATCATCGATAAAATAAAGAATATGAAATCAATTGCATTTCCAAACCAAGTTTTGATAAAGTCTCAAAAGTTAAAGAGTTATTGGGATTCTATAAACAAAAAGGCTGATGCTAAATTTGTAAACAAAAAAAGCGTAACTCCCCCCTGTATTGAGCATCTCTACAGGGTTTTGGATGCAGGTGAAAATTTGCCGCATTCCGCAAGATTATTGCTAGCAACATTTTTGATGTTTTCAGGTAAAAGTATTGAGGAGATTGTGGAGATATTTAGGAAATTGCCTGATTTTAATGAGCGGATAACAAGATACCAGCTAGAGCATCTGTCGGGAAAGGCTGGCAGCTCAAAAAAGTATTTTGTGCCTTCATGCGAAAAAATAAAAATGGAAAATTTGTGCCATGAAACAAGCGTGTGCAAAGGTATTACTAATCCTGTTCATTTGTTGAGCAGAAGAATAATGGGTTAGCTAACATGTTTTCCTCTTCAAACAATGGCGAAAGTGATTTAAAAGGGATTGCGAATGTCTCAAAAGAAAAAGAGACAATTCTGGAAACAGATACCAAAGATTCACAATCATCTCGCGATAACCAAAACTGGTTGAAGAAAATGTATAAAAAATATTATTTTAACTTTTTTGCAAATATAACTTTGCCTAAAAAAATCCATTTACATGAGTTTGGATTCCGTCACTTTGACGATGACAAAATGCACCGCCATCTCTCGTTTAAAAACTCCGGTGAACTGTATGCGTTTGTTCTAAAGTTTGCCCCCTCCGACATTTATTGTTCCTCCTCTTTTTATAACCGACCCACCGAGCCTATGGATAAAAAGGAGTGGAGCGGTTCGGAACTGATTTTTGATATTGACGGAAAAGACCTGCATCTTGAATGCGCCATTGCCCATAACTTTACAAAATGCTATGTTTGTGGGTTTATAAACAAAGGTGTTTTAGAAAAGTGCGCCAATTGCAACAGTTCCAAGTTACATGCAATAGACATCCCCTGCAAAAACTGTATGAATTCTTTGAAAAAAGAGGTTACAAAGTTGTTGAGTTTTTTAACGGAGGATTTTGGAATTGAAAGGAGCGGGATTTTTGTTTATTTTTCGGGCAACAATGGATTCCACTTGCATATTGTTG
>JADDOW010000009.1 GCA_016782225.1 Nitrososphaeraceae archaeon | reverse complement strand
TAGTTTATAATATTTACATCCATATTGTTTTACCTACTTTCACTTTATTATTAATAACATATTGAAATAATTAAGACTATTGTACAGAAAGTCGGTTATGCTATGTCAAAGCCCCCCTCAAATGACAGGTACATTGGTGATAAGATTCAAAAAAGCATTAGTTTCTTACTTTTGATTTTCTTCATCAGTATAGCCGTCTTCTTTAGATCCCTTTTTATGAAATTTAAATAGACACATACTTACATTAACATTAATTTATTAATAAACTTAGCATTATCTGTTTCTGTTTTGTTTAGGATGATCGAAATGGTAAAAATAGAAAAATATAATATTTTAACCTGAAATTGCTCTAACTTAAAAGTTGATTGCATTGACAGTCAGATCTCATACGCTTTGTGATTCATTAGAATTGGAAATCATGTTCTCCTGTTGCAAGACTACAATCTACAATCTTTTCATTAGTTTAGATAATGCTAGAAAATATAAAAAAATCAAGATCTATAATTCCTCATTGATCATATGAGAGCCCTGAATATTGAATGTTGAATTTCTCCTATGTATGCTACTCTCTTTCATCCTGTAACTGATTCGATCTATCCATAATACGATGGATTAGTTTTTCACGCTCATCCATTCCTAAAATATCATCCAGCCTTCTTTCTGATTCATCCTCTTTCCATTGTTCCAGAATATCCAAAACAGATTCTTTGGTATTCGGGCTTAAGTCTCTTATAGCATCATTAATGATTATTCTTCGGTGTTTTTCTGATAGGTCTTTGGGTCTAAAAATAGATCCCATATGACAATTATACATTTGAAAATAATAAACCTAATGGAATGATATGTCGAGTCATCCAACAGTTATTACATAACAATAGTTTTTCTCTTCATCACCAGTAAACCAACAAATGGAACAGGTTTAGGATTGTACTTGACAAAAAACATAATTGAAGCACACAAAGGAAGAATGGGCAGAAAACAACGAGTATGGGAAGGATGCAACATTTTCATTTGCCCTACCTTTGTAGATTAGATATGATGAATGTAAATAATATGATAATAGTTTAGTCAAGATATTGAGCCGCCATCACCATCACCATCTTTAACAACCTCTTTCATCTTGTCAATGAATGATTCACCTAAAGGCTTGTTTTGATATAATGCAATATTATGGTCTCAGTTTAGATAAATATATTATAAAAAAACTATCAGCTGATTGAATAACAGAATTCGGCAATCTTCTCATGCTACCTGTTAAACATTACTTAATAATATACTCACAGTCTAAAAACATCTTTGTCTATTACAACATCTGTTATTAATGTCTCCAAAGCCTCTGCTATTGGCCTATTGAGTATAAGGGCAAACTCAACTCAGTAAAACACTTTGTCCCCAAGGGGTTTTACATAGCCGCTTAGGTCTTTCTCAAACATGGGTACTTGTATATCGGGCAATGTCAATTGTGCAACCCCGTCTATCTCTACATCCTTGCTTACGTCGCAGGCCTTTAAAATCCACTTTCTTACAGGTGGAATCACATAATCTCTTACATCCAACAAAAGCAATCTGCTTCTCTCTTCTACCCTGCCAAGAAAGAAAAGGATATCCGAAACATCCTGGTCATCAGAGCCTAAACGGCTTGTTGCTTCAGCTAACGTAAAGCATCACACTGCCATTAGGGTGAATGTGAATCATCATCCTTTAATATGACACTCAAATAGAAGCGAAAGATAAGCATCACATCCAAAAACCGTTGCTTTATTTATTGTCTATTTCTTTACCCTATAATCATTTTTTTTCGTATAGCGGCCAAACTTAAAATTATGTGATTATAAATAATTTAATCTTAGTTAATGAATATGATATTGGCATTATGACACTCATAATAACATATCGCGTTTTCTATTCATATTATATTTTATTACACTACAATCAGATTAAGAGTTAGAATATATTGCTTTCTAAAAAAAATCAAAATAAGTAGATTTTATGGCTAATCATTAATACATGGTTTGATTTACAATTAGAAGATTAGAAGAAATACACCAATCTATCCAATTATAATTTACTCTAACCAATAATTAAATCCCTATATAATACAAACTCACATAATCTAATCTCCGTGAATGATGGAAATGATGGAGAATAAACAACCTTTTTTTAAATAGCGTTGGTGAAACTAATGATAGTTGAGATGTAGTAGTTCCCAAAGAACTTGTTCCGTTGTTTTACTATATGACAGATCTAAGAAAAGCTTACAAAAAAGCACTTGAACGGGGCATAAAGGTAAGAGCAATACTCGAAGTTACTAAAGATAACATATTTTATGTAAGAGAGGGATCGCAATATTTTTCTGAAGTCAGGCATCTGGATGGCATCGTAGGCACGTTTGTGGTTTCTGATAAGCATTACCTTTTTACCTCTATAATGCTATATGATGAAGGAAAGGTAAAAACTGTTGAAGGCATCAACAAAACACAATATCCCACACAGCAGTGCATTTTTAGTACTAGACAAAGACTAATTTATTCACAACAAAAGTATTTTGATGTTTTATGGGATCAAGCAATACCTGCGGTAGAAAAAATAAAAGAGATAGAAAAGCTTGAAATACCTCAACTAAAGGTATTGAATAATCCTTTAAATGTTCAAATATGCTAATAAACTTGCTTCTATCCCCACCTAAAGAGGTTTGGCTTTTATTTTCCTCCTATACAATTTTTGAAAACACACAAAGATTTTTTAATATTTTATCCGTTTTACCATCATTCCAAGAAAAGGCAGGAGTAAGGATTTTAGTAACAACTAAAAATACTGAAACAATAAAACCTTCTGAATTAGCCCAATTTAACGCTACAAATGAAGTAGGGAATGTGCACTCAGATAAAAGTAATATTGAATTCAGAAAGATTGAAAACACGAGATTAACAACTGATTTTGAAGTTCAAACAAACACCATGACAGCCATATGTGATAGGAACAAATCACTGACCATCAAATTTAATCAAGATAAAGATTACACTTCGGTTGATACATTCTCACAGTTAATTGAACCTGGAGTATACACAGCCAGAAAAGAGCCTATCACACCCAGCATATTGTCATTTGAGAGGTTGTGGTATCAGACAAAGTTATTTCAAAATGTGGAGGATTCTGCCAATCTTCAAAAAGAGTTTGTAAACCTGGCAGCGCATGAATTGCGAAATCCCATACAGCCAATCTTGGGATTGTCGGATTTGGTTCGCGATAAAATAACGGATGAAGGGCAGAAAAAAATGCTAAGCATTATAACAAAGAATGCCAAAAAGCTGTTGCATCTAGCAGATGACATACTGGATCTGACGCGCATTGAGGAGAAAATCTTGGTGCTAAACAAGGAAAAAATTGATCTGTATCCATATCTCTCAAGCTTAACAAAGGAATACCAAACCCTTTTGCAAGACAAAAACAACCACATGGAATTGGAGTTTAAACATAACAACAAACTGCTTTTGGAGTCAAAAGACGCGTTAAAAGACGAACTAAAATAAGGGTATGACAAAAAGTATTTTGAAGTGTCTGCAGATTGTTTCCGGTTGTCTAGGGTACTGTATAACTTGATAGATAATGCAAACAAGTTTACTGAATCAGGGATTATTAAAGTCCTCGTTGAAATATGGGAAGACAAGGTGAAGTTTAGTGTGTTTAATTCAGGGAAAGCGATCGATGAGGAAATATTTCCATAACTGTTCAGCAAATTTGCAACAAAATCATTTCAGGGAACGGGTTTGGGATTGTATCTTTGAAAAAACATAGTTGAAGCACATGGTGGAAGGATATGGGCGGAGAACAACAAAAACCCCGATGGCGTGAATTTTGCATTTACTCTTCTTACGGAATGATAATTGATAAAAAAGATATAGGGAATCTGTAACCTGATCTATTAGAATTCGGATTTGTTGTTTTAATTGAATTTATTATCTCCACTCATCAATTATGCATGAATCAGGAAAATTATAAAGACAATAAAGACAACTAATTCAACATAAGACAAATCTGTATTTATGTTTGTTGCAACGATAAAACAAATTCTTTTAACAAATTAAATGTATTTGCCATTATGGGATATAATACGATATGAACCTTAATCAAGGTCATTTTAGTTTAGGATGATTTACATTATGAAAGAGAAATAGGATTTTTGCTAATTATGGATTTCCTATCTGTAAATGGAATATGGAAAACACCTAATTATGAAAATCATTTTATCAAATGGACAAATATTAACTATGTTATCAAAGACTCCTTAAGGAAACCTATCATTACTGTTTCATTGATACTGTTTCTATGATATGATTATTATTACAATAAACTACATTGTATGATATGTATGTCTTCAAGATATACAATATTGAATAGCATATTTTTTGTAGGACTGACTTTTTTTTGTAAAAAGTGGTAATGTGCTATATATTTTATCATTACATCCACGTCTTATGCTTTTTATGTTGCCATACCTTCGTTTATGTATTCCCCCTACCAATCCAATCAAAAAGTTCAAAACACTATCATCATCTTTTTTCCTTTTTGCCATGTATCGAAATTCTCCCAATTGTCTCCCATGTCTATCTAAATTAAATCTGTGGTATAAAGCGTTTATGACAGAACTTCATAATAATTTATAAAGAATTGAATTTAAAGCTAACCATTAACCGCATTTTCAATCAGCGTGTTCCACCTATTCTCCTCTTCTATCTCTATCGCCGCCTGCTCTGCAGGTGTCTTTCAACCCAATGCTGGATATCCTCTGATATGGTTGTGGTATATTGATACCCCTTTAATATGGGTATGTTCATTTTCTTATACTCTCATTGTCTTTCTCTATCTCTAATCGCTCCATTCAATTTTTCCATGTTGTTGTGGCCGCCATACAACATGATGTGGTGATGTATCTCTTGAAGTTGAGGAGACACATTCGCTTTCCACATGTTGTAGATGGTGATTACCTTGTGTAAGAAAAGTATTACATGATTTATCAGCTAAAATATTCAATCTTACATAGTCAAAGTTCCACATCATCTCGGAATGATTTTGCTCTATCTCTTCCAATACATATTCAAGATATTCCTCTTTACCATTCTCCGACTTGATATGTCGCAAATAAGGTCCTAGTATAACGGTCTTTAGATATAGGGAATAGCTATTTCTGTCTGGAAATGATATTGGAGTCTCCTTTAGGTATACATTGACATTGCTATACCCTATTTCTTTGAGAAGTTTTTCAGTTTCTAATGGCTTTGGGAAATACCATTCATCTTTCCAATTTTTAAAAAAATGTCTGAATTTTACTGAATCCTTTAAATTGTCAAAAACAGATATAGCTTTTCTTAAATTTCCATATCCGCCACATTGAATGAGTAATTGTCCATTATGGTTTAATAGGTCAAAAAAACTTCTGAATATCTTTGGATGATCCAATACCCAATGCAAGACAGCATTTGAAAATATGACATCCACTTTGGATGGAATTATCTTTAGGCTAAGATAAAGAAGATTTGAATTAATAAGGGCTATGTTTTCAAATTCCGATAGGTTATCTTTTGCTTTATCAATCATATTTACATCGTTGTCCACTGCATATATCCTTCCATTTGGAATCCTTTTTGCCAAAATTTTGGTAACCCTTCCAGAGCCGCATCCTGCATCCATTACAATCTCATTGCCTGCCCAATTCCTTAATTGAACAAGTTTTAATGCGAAGTCTTCTTGTGGAGTAGAAACATTATCATATGTTTCTGCGTCCCATCCATTATCATCTCTTTGCTTCATAATAAGACTAATTAATCTATTACTAATAATTCTGAGTTTAATTTATTTGTAAATCAAAGTAAAAGATTTTCCACCACTTCTGCCTTCCACCTTAGCACCATGAGTTTTTAACTTGCAACTTGAATATGCTCACCTTGTCAACGAAATCTCTTGTTGGAAAATGAAGAATAGGATTTGACGACAAAAGGAACTTGTATCAACCCAATACGATATTAAACTTTGGCCCCAATAATATAGTTAAACTTGACATGGAGACAAGTCTTTGAAAGTTAACACCACATTCTCGCCATCTCCATTATTCAAATAATATGTATATTGTTGTTACATCATATTGTTGCTTAATCCATTCTTCCAATGTTGGGAGATAAGACTCTTCCTGTCCTTTTGTCAATGCTGTCATTAAACCACACATCACCATTATTGCCAACTCTTCTAAATAAAGGGCGCAAATATTCAGATACTTTCCAATATGGCAAAGAAAACTCAAAGGGCACTATATTGGCCTTGTCATTATTTGATTTGTTGTGGTTGATTAATGCAGTAGATACCGTATTGTTTGCTCCAATTTTTAGGCCTGAATTATCAGGGATATTCTCTAGTTCGACACCGTCAAAGTGTTGATCTTTGGGAACTGGATTTGCTGTTTCTGATTCAAAATGCCTGTCTTGAGTTTTTGGGTTTGTTGCTGCTCCTGTATTTGAATCAGTGGGGGGTTGGCGCCATTATACTCATCATTTGTGATGGGTGATTCATTGGATATGGAATGCATTTCATCATCAGCATCCTTGTCATCCTCCTTTCTATCATCCTGAATCATTGTTTGGCTACCACCTACATCAACCACGATAATCTCCTTTTTGTTTTCAGCATCTTCCCGATTTAGCAGCGATAATGCCGCTAACCTATCAGGTTCCTGTTGTCGCTTCATCTGCTTTGTTGCATTTTCTACCTCGGGTTTTTGTTTGTATTTTTTATCAAGATATGCCCGAACAGTCCGCTCGTTTACTTGGCCACGCAATTGGTTAGTTATCTCCATATATATGGTGTCTGTTGCAATCTTTCCCTCAAGGCTTTTTGCCAAATCTACAACAATTTGCTTTTTTTGCTTTATGGCGTTCGCTTCAACCTTTTCTAGTTTGTCCCTTGCATCTACAAACAGCTTGGTGACCTCTGCATCATGGCCTTCTTCGGCACCCATTTTATGTTTAGTTGGGTCAAATACATCCTCATCATCATCTGTTGTAGATGTGTAGTTGTAGGCCCAAGGTTCATCCTCATAGTTTTTCAATTCTGTTGGACCTCCTGTTCAGTGGCAGTAACAGATGTCCTTTTTCTCCAGATGCTCTTGTCTGATAATCCTTAACTGTAACTCATCATTTTCTCTGACCTTTAATAAAAAAAACATGGTAGATGAGTTTATGTTAAGAGATTTAACCAGGTCAAAGGGGAGAATCATGGCCAGTGACCTTTTGTCTATTCCAACAGGATAAGGACGTATAAAATATTGTTTTTGCAACATTATCACCTTGTGCATATTAACAAATGCTTATAGGGCGAAGTTGATGGGTTGACGCCTCTTTGGTTGTTGCATATGGATTCCCTACTATGGTGTATGGGGGCATGATTGAGTTGATTCCCACCTCTAATTATCTTAACTTCGATCATCTGCAATCTTACTTCTTCCATTCAAAATCATCTCCTCAAGTGTAGTAAACGGGTGTTTATTTCCATTAGCAATATCCGCAACCATGTCCTCTAACTTCACCTTTGATTTTGCGTTATAGTGCCCCTCAAACCGAAGGCATTCACCAACAAAGGGCATAAATTTGCAGTAGACTTGAAAGATGGTTCCCAGATAATCTAGCTTAAGCACTCCCTTGGATGACCAGCTTATAACATTGGTAGAATATTTGTCCTGCAGGTCTTTGATAGGAATGTCTTTGTTATAGTCAAACTGCGTTAGATGCCAATCGCCAACCCTTGGAACTACATTAAACCTGTTGATGGTTGCCATCTGCAACAGATTAAATATTTGGCCACAGGCTACAAAAAAATCAATCAAGCCTGCAGCGGAATGGAATTTGTATGGTTTGTGGGTACACCCTATTGCAATGTTCACCGCTCCATTTGGTGCTATCGTAAATGTGACACTTCTTTTCATATCAAGCTTAAATGTCTTCACCTTTTGCTTGTTGAGCGTACTAGAGACTGGCCAACCCAATAAGTCATAGTCTTCCCTATAGTTAAGGAAAGTTTCCATGTGGATGTTATGGTAACCATCTTCCATGAGTGAAAGCCTGTTGGCTATGAGTAAGGTAAAGTCATTGGGCAGGATTTCTTCTTTTTCCTTACCATTGGTCTTGGCCTCCACTAAATGCATGCAGTTAGGTAGTGCATATTGTTTCATATGACCAACCCTTTTGTCAAGCTCTGATAGGAATCCTGAATCCCTTAAATCCCGTAACATTTTTTCCGCGTGGTCTTTTCCAAAACCCCTTTTTTCTAATTCCTTAACAGTCATGCCTATGCCTCTCCCAAGGTTCAGGGATCCAGTAAGCAAGAGAACTTTTCTTCTCTTTGGTGATTTGTTTCTAGTTCCCAATCGGGATTCCAATTCCCTAACCAAATCTTCTGAATTTGTTCTATTTTCTTTTGATATGTTGTGTTCATCATTAATACACCCGCCGCCGCCTGCATTAGGGCGGCGGTCGTGAAATGCATTGTCTATCCCCTCGACCTTTTCTGCTATATCTTCTTGATTGTCAGAGATTGTTTCTGCAGTTTCCGTAGATTCTGTAGTGTTGGTCTTCTCATTATCATCTTTTGCAGACTTGAAATCCAAAAGTTACCGGTTGAAAAGTCATTTAGGTATTCATTATATGACTTATCTCCATCACATTCGCAATAACAATTTGAATCGGATAAATTATTTTCCATTTTTCTTACTTACCCGCATACCATAGTAGCAGTTATAGTCCTGCTGCATTTTTCTGCTACAGCAATCAATGAGTCTGCTGATTTGGCTTTGATGTTTGAGGGAAAATCTAACTTATATCTGCGGATGTTGTAGTTAAGATGCAAATTATTGAGCATTTAACTTCGTTTCCCCTAGTGTATCCTTTGAACTATTATTCTCTTTATTGTATGTGGAGAGGTTGACAATCTTTCCTTCTCCAACCCCCAAATTAATTGTGGAGCAAGAAACAATCAGGTCTTTTTCTTCAAAGTATCTTTTGCAGCCTTTGCAAAAATCACCATATCGATTTACAATGGCTAACTTCACTTCAAATGATGCACTATTACTGCAATCTCTGGCCATGCAAAGTACATGCTTATCTTTATATCCTGTTGCCTCATATTGTAAATTGTTGTTAGAGATTGGTTGCTCATTTGTCATGTTTAATCGTCTCGTTTAACTAACAGAGATACCTGTTGAGGAGCCTACGAAACTTTCAACAGGTATTTCTTGGTCTACTAAACACAGCATAAGAGGCATTTTTTTAACAAAAGTAGCAGGTTTAAATAAATTTGAACTTGCACTGTATTTGTTCTTTCTAACCGAATGGATATTCTTAGTTTGTATTAAAATTTTAAATTCCACCTTAAATATTTTATATGATTGTCTTACTTATTTGTTTATTTAGTTTTAGCTTACGCTATATACCTTATATTCCTATTATGTATAATATAAATCTATAGACTAAATTGAAAAATAATACATATTTTGTAATAACCTACATATACCGAAAATATATTTTGTGTTTAGATGCATATATGAAATGCTAGTCCTCTGAATTTAAATTTGATATAGTGGGATTACATACATATTCTTTGATATGATGATGATTGTCAGATAGGTTCATTCAATGTATGACCATCATATTTTTAATTTAAAAAGTTGTAGCACATAATTATAGAGATCATTTAATAATCGCATACACAAAAGCCAATTTCGATAGCTGCAACCTATAATTTACAATACCAAATTAACTAAATGACACAAAGAGAAGCAAATGATGGGCTTGTTGCTAAACTTACTGCTATTCCCCCTTTCTTAAATTATCAACATTAACCTTTAAGAGTATTTGCTGGAACCTGTTTTCCATGTGTTCTCTTATCACCTTTATATCATTGGCCTGTTGTTCTCTTAACTGCTTAACTTCTAGATCCTTTTCTTTTTGTCGTTTTAACACATCATTATAAGATTCTAAGGACAATACAATTCTGCACTTTATGCAAAATTGAGAATCCGGTCTATTGGGTTCAAAGCAGTTTGGGCATTGCCTTGTTCTTAAGGCATTGTCTTTTCCAATATCGTTTTGCTTAATCACACCCCTCCTCTGCAGCAGTATTTTCGATGACTCCCCGCTCAAATGTATATAAACTTGAGTCATTTTGCCTGACATAGTCCATCCTGCATGGTCTTTGAGAACTGATTCGGACAATATCTGGCTTTTCTCTGTTAAAGCACTATGCCTAAAAACATACAGGTTCCAGGGCTTTGTTAGCATATTTTTAATAAATGCTTTGTCACATAAGGGAATAGTACTATCATCAAGTAATTTTGGAAAATACCTTGTCTTATAATAATTATAATGTCTGGAAAGACCATTTAAAGTTAATTTAGAACCATATGGTTATTTCCTTGTGATATAAAAATATGGGAATCAAGTACATTTCCCATGGGATGCTCTTCTAGCCATTCCTTAAGATATGGTAATGAGTCAATTAGAGGTACGGTTCTAGGTCCGGTTTTGCCTTGTGTGATCCTTACTTCCGCATAATGAATGCCTTCGTCCGTAACATTAAATTTAATATCCTTAACTTTTAGATTCAGAATTTCATGAGGCCTTGCAGACATATCATTGGCCAAAGCATGGTAGCATTTGTCTCTTTTATATGGACAATATTTTAAGAAAACTGCATGCTCTCTTGCCTCCCAAATATCAGAAGGCTTGTAGGATGTTTTTTCTTTCCTTGGAAGTATTCTTAAACTTTGAATGCAGATTGGGGTTGGTCTTTTTCTGTAATCTTCTTCAGGATAATATAGCCATTTAAAAAACTTTAGCAAGATCATCTGTCTGCCATTGTAAGTTCCAACCCATTTGTTTGCAGGGTCTTCTGTAGATGGTTTCCGTAAATTGTTTAAGTATTCAAGTATATCCTGTTTTGTCATTTCTTTAAAAGATTTGTTTTCGTGATGTTTTGAAAGCCAAACTAATATCTTTATTTTGGTTTCTATAGTTGAATCCTTGATGTTTAATTCTGTTTGTTCTGTAGTTATATAGTCATAAATTATATTGGTATTAAATGGATTAGTCTTTAAGAGATCCTTTAATATTTTGTTATAATATGGCTTTGATAAAGATTTTGTAATTGAATCTATTTTTTTCCCTAAAGCGGTAAGAACTTTTTCATTTGTATTCTCTTGTATTAAACCATTAGATTCATTATGGAAGTTCAACTATTACAATTGTCACTTTTTAGATATTTAACGATATAAGGAGAATACACGTTTGAAGCGCGGGGAATGGGATTCGAACCCATGAGTTCTTGCGAACATGGGATTAGCAATCCCACGCCCTACCAGGCTAGGCGACCCCCGCTTTGAATTTAGTTTTTTTTATTGGGTATATTAATTATTTGCATATGTTGTCGAAGTCGAGCTATAATCACTTATTGTGCAAAACACAGTTATCTTAAGGCGTCTTTTAGAATTTCCGTTGATGACCATCGAAAAGAATTTGCAAAAAGTTTAATAATTTATTCCAACTAAAGTCCTCATGCCAACTGCCTATGTATTATTAAACTGTGATTTAGGTGCTGAAAGTGACATAATAAAGCAAATAAAACAAGTTCCAGAAGTGGTGGAAGTTAGCGGTGTTTTTGGAGTTTACGATATTATTGTTAGGGTTACATCAGATGATATGGACAAATTAAGAGAAATTATAACATGGAACATTAGAAAAATCGATAAGGTCCGCTCAACACTGACAATGATTGTAATAGAAGGACAAGGGCAAAAAAAATAACAGGCTCTATATCTTGCTTGTTATGATTTTTATCTCATTAATTGTTTTTATGATTTCGTTTTCGGTATTATAAAAATGAGGGGAAGCCCTTACAATTTTTTTCATGCCTATTTCTCTTTCAGCCAATATTATCCCTTTTTCTTGCAGTTTTTCAATTAAAATCTTAACCCTGTTGTTGTTGTTATTCCTAAATGAAAAGCTAACCATAGATGAGCGCATGCTTTCTTCAGATGCTTCATGGATGGCAATCTCCTTTATTTTTGAGATTTCCCCTCTGAAGATATTAGATAGCTTTTTGTTTTTTTTACATATGTTTGAGATGCCTATTCTAAGCAAATACCTTATGGAGGACTCAAGCCCAGCCAAACCGGGATAATTTCTAAAAGTGGAGTGATACTTTTGCGGGTATTTATAATATTTTAGTGTTTCCTGTTTTTTGTTTGCGGAACTGCCACCTTTGATATTATCTTTTCCTTCTTTGATTGACTCAGTTTGAGCGGTGCCTGAGCCCACAAATACCGGCTCAAATTCGTCATTCATCACTTTTTTATTAACATATAAAACACCAATTCCCAGTGGTCCGCAAATCCACTTAAACGCTGGAAAAGACAAAAAGTCGCATTTGATTTTTTTTACATCAACTTCAATCGCACCAACACTTTGTGCTCCATCTATCGAAAATAATGTTTTTTTATTTTTTTTTTTAATGATGCTTCCCATTTTTTCGATAGGGGTGATTGAGCCATTGTTGTACATTACATGACTTGTGGAAACAATTCGAGGAAATCTCGGTGATGGCGATGGTGATGGAGGTGATTCCATTAGTTTTGTAAGGTCTTCTATAACCATGTTTTCGTTTTCAAAGGGAAATCTCTCTATCTGCAAGTCATTGTCATTAGCTGCCTTAATCCACGGCAAATAGTTTGAAAAGTGCTCGCTTTTAGAATTTCTCAGCAATATCCTGTCATTTACCCCCCAGGCAATACCATTTGTGACAAAGTTGATTCCCTCTGTAGTACTGGATGTAAAAATTATCTCGTCGCTGTCGCAGTTAATTAAGTCTGCAACTCTTCTCCTTGTCTCCATTTTTAGGTTTTCCAAATACTCATTGGATTCTGTGGAATCAGGACCCTGCTCTGAATATCTCAGGTAAAAATCAGTGATGGCTTTAACAGTTGAAATCGGAACCGGACCGACAGATCCATTGTTCAAATATATTTTTTTTTTTGAGATTAAGAAATCTCCATGTATTTTCTCATCAAGTTCTGCATCGTTAACAGTGTTTCCTCCTCCTCCTCCTCCAGCTGCTGCTTCATCCTCTTCGCCTTCCATTTTTTTTCCGTTCTTTAGCATTAAATATTAGACTAATCTATAATTATTTAAGGTGTTGTAAATTAAATTATTCTCATTCATGCAACCTATCTGAACTTGTATCTGACGGTATCAACCTTTCGTATTTTTACAACATGAACAGCAAGATTAACTTTTTATCGTTTCTGCTTCTGAATTGTAAACAGAAAAAAATACTTTTTATTGATTTTGATACCACCTTTTCATCATATTTTCAAAACACCGTTACATTGGCATTTGACAAAAGTGATTTTTCAGATTTTAGGATAGTTTTGCCCGGAATAAAAAATATGGATTTTTTTATAAAGGACATGGTGGATTCATTGTCATGTAATTCCATATTAATCCTTGATTCTTTAAACGGCCTGATTGATTCTTTGAATCTGCTAAACCTTTACAAAATGAAAAACAAAAAACTAACCAAAGGTACTAAAGCCTCGAGACAAAAATCAGGTGGATACCAAAGCTTAAATATTCTGTCGCTATTGTTAAAGAAAACAGAAAACAAAAAAATACCAATCGTGATTACAATATATCAATCATTGGAAAGGTCAAAGAAAATGGTCAATGAATTACTGTTGAATAATGATGATTTAGAAACAAACAACCACTTTTTGAGAATCTCTAGCAATGTACTGTTTTTAGAGTTTGATGAAAGGGAGGATAGAACAGGACTTACACTATTAAAAAAAAACTCGCCTGTTTCCTATTCATACACTTCCACTCCCTTGACTAAATATGCAAATATTTTTTTCCCTTATTCAAGATGGCTTTATTACAATTTTATTAAACCATGATTACAAAATTGTTTTTCTTATCCCATTTTTAGCTCTGCAATCTTATACATTGCGGTAACAGATAATGCGAATATAATCAATCCAACACTAAGGTAGATGTATTTTTCATTTTTCTTTATGGTGTTATAGGCCCTGTGCATTACCACCATGCCTATAAAACCAAACATTAGTGTGAGAATGCCGATTATGGTTTCATAATTGTTTTGTACTGAGCGAGATGGAATGAACCCGTCAATATTGTTGTAATTCTGTCCCTCTATCAACGCGTTAATTATACCTGAAGTAAATGAATAAAAAATGACAATGTAAACACTTGCCAAAATTATGCTTATCCTGATATGTCCCTTTTTCAACTTTGTATTTTATATCATGATGGATTTATAAACTAAAACTTTTTTGTAGGTATAACATCTATAGATTTTGATAAAGGAGTTTGGGAGCAGGCAGGGCCAAAGGAAAACTAATTGTCATAGAGGGACTGGATAAATCCGGAAAGACTACTCAATCTAAACTGCTATTTGAGTTTTATAACAAACTTTATCCGGGCCATGTTAGTTTGTTTAATTTCCCCGACTATACAACAAGAATAGGACAAGAAATCCGATTATTTTTGGAGGGAAAAATCCAATACAATAACGAAGTGAAGCATATTCTATTATCTGCAAACAGGTGGGAAAAAAAATCTGAAATAGAAACATTGAGAAATCAAGGCAATATTGTCATTCTAAATAGATATTACCAATCCAATTTGGTTTATGGGTTGTCCAATGATGTGGATTTAGATTGGCTAATAAATTTGGATTTAGGCATGCCCAAGGAAGATATAGTAATTGTCTTGGATATTGACCCATCCCTTTCCCACAAAAGGAGCATAGAAAACAACTTTATCCTTGATGAGTTTGAGAAAAATAAGGACTTTTTAGAGAGGGCTAGAAAAAACTACCTCTATTTAGCCAAAAAGTTTAACTGGACCGTGATTAATTCGGACCATGATGCCAACTCCATATCGCAATTAATTGTTGATCACATTAAAAATAAATAAGAAATAAAATTAATATTTTTTATTGTGCGGTTTGTGATCAATTAGATTGAATTTCAAATTTGTTGGAGAGATTACTGACCCAATCCATAAAAATATAAAATTCACTCAAATTGAAAAAGAGTTAATAGACACACCAATTTTTCAAAGGCTGAGAAGGATTCGGCAACTTGCTGGGGCGCATTTGGTATATCCTGGGGCGTTGCATTCTCGTTTTGAGCATTCTCTTGGTTCAATGTTTCTGGCCGGGTTGTCGGGTCAAACATTATACAGCAAAGATTACCTTACCGACATGGATGTTATCCAAAAACTGAGAATTGCTGCGTTGTTGCATGATGTTGGTCACGGTCCTTTTTCTCATCTTTTTGAAGAAGTTTCAAAAAATGGTGTTAAATTTTCACATGAAATTTTTGGGCATAAAATCATCACAAACACAATAATCTCTGACATAATAGAAAAAAATGGCTATGATTCAAAGGAAATAGCCTCCATTAGCTTTGGAAGGCACAAGATGAACTTTTTAAACGAAATCATATCCGGTGGGTTATCCGTGGATTTGATGGATTACCTTCCAAGGGACAGTTATTTTTCTGGTACTGAATACGGTAAAATAGATTATCATAGGATAATAAACTCACTGGAGGTGTCATCCAATAATAACTTGGGAATAAACAAATCGTCTCTGTATTCGTATGAGTCAATGCTGATATCAAGATATCAAATGTTTAAAGCGGTGTATTTCCATAAATCTGTGAGATCAGGTGAGGTAATGCTAGTTCATTCCATGAAAATCCAAAACGATGCTTTAAACCTTGCCCCTCCCAATTCTTTGGAAGAGTTTTTTGTTTTGCATGATGAAATGGTTTTGGAAAAATTGTCAAGTTTATCAAACCACCGCCAAGCCAATGGGGTTGGCAACAATATTGGAATTAAACTGGCAAAAGACTATCAAAACAGAAATCTCCTGAAATGCGTTTATGAGTTTTTCTTACTGTCTAGCCAAAGGAACAAAAACAAGGTGCCATCTTCTGCTTCAGAAATGGATATTGAAAAGGGTAACATTGATGGAATTGAGCTATTTGATGATCAAATAAAAAAACTAACAAAAATAGTCGAGGAATATCGGAAATCCGGCTATCCGATTTTTTTGGATGTTTCTCGAGCACCCTCAATCCCATTGGCTCCAAAAAAAAGGGAGGTTACATCCATAATGATAATAGATAAAAAATCAGAATATGAAAAATCCTTTGATCAGATTCCCTTGATTAACGCTATCAGTGGATATTTGGATATGATTAGGATTTACACGACTAGGGATAATAGGCAATTTTTTGAGAATGTTTTTGACAGCCATTTCAATTAGCATTCATAACGAAATTTATATAATCAGGAAGAAAAACAAACAAACGAACGAATGATCAAACCACGAATTGTTATAAAACTCAGTGGAAGTATCTTTAATTTTGAAACAGATTACAAAATGCTATTTGAGTATGTTAACCTTATTAAAGAAATAAACCAAACCTATCAGCCTATCGTGATAACTGGAGGGGGAAAAATTGCAAGATTCTATATCAATTTGTCCAGATCATTAGGTTTTGACGAATCGTCACTTGATGCAATTGGCATACAAGTGTCTCATTTGAACGCAAAGTTGTTGATATCAGGACTTGGGGACCTCTGCTATCCATTAACCCCGCAAAACTTGGATGATATTTCAACTGCGGTGCTCGCAAATAAGATAGTTGTCACGGGAGGCCTGTACCCTGGACAAAGCACAAACGCTACTTCTGCATTGATTGCCGAAAAGGTAAAGGCAATAAAGTTTTTCAATGCAACGGATGTGGAGGGGATTTTTAACTTTGATCCAAGGAGCAACCCTGACGCAAGGTTATTTGAATCCATAGGCATTAAAGATTGCATTGATTTGTTAAGGGTGGAAAACTCCATGGCTGGAACGTATGACTTGATGGACCTGATCAGTCTGAAAGTGATTGAGAGATCGGGTTTACCAACTGTTGTTTTTAAACTGTCAACTTATAACATTCATAAAGTTGTCCTGGAAAACGCAAAGATGGGTACAGAGATAATCATATAGTTTTAATTTGACCTTGATATTTTTCAATTCCGTCCTGTAACATTTTATCAAACAACTTTTCTCCATCCTCAATTCCCAGTGGTTTTGATTGAGCTTTTGCAAAACCATCCTCATCAGTTATGTATAGGATTATCTGATCACCATAAATTGCCTTGGCTGCAAATATCTTTTCTCCAACTGGAAGAAAACCTTTTCCACCGGGTATTTGTTTTATTGTATATGTTAACATTGCAAATCCTGTGTAATTAAATAACTTTATTTGAGCGTCTTTTGAATTCTTTTGGCCAATAAAAGCAGCTTCATTGTATCTCATATGTTTCCTTCCATATTTTTTTATAAATTATATTAATTAAAGTCTCTGTCCGTGAAGTTTAAGCTGTTTGTTTTGTCTTTTTTAACTATTGCTTAGACTCGTAAATGGTCCCAGATCATATTTTTTACCGGTGTTGGTTTCGAGTTTCTTTAGATTAAACATTATTGTTTATTAGTGGGAATTGCGACATAACATTTATGGCTTTTATTAATGGTGCTGAATGGATTATCGTTATACTGATTATTGTTGTGCTTTTCTTTGGAGCTAGAAAAATTCCGGAATTAGCCAAGTCTTTGGGAAAAGCATCAAGTGAATTCCAAAAAGCAAGAATTGAATCAAAAAAAACCCTTGAGACTGAAATTGGTAAATCATCACAGAAATCAGTTGACAGGGAAAAACTAGAATCAATAGCCGAAACATTGGGGGTGGATTATTCTAACAAAAACGATCAGGACCTAAAAAATTCAATTGAATATGAATTAAAAAAACAAAATAGCGAACAATAGTGCATGGTACAGTGCTTTAAAATGCCCGGTGGATCTGATTTGCAAAGTAAAGAAAACAACAAATCTGAAATAAATGACTGTGTTGTCAACAGGTATGATTTAGATAACGTTTCAGTGGGTGTTATAGGAAGTCATTCTGCCCTTGAAATAATGGATGGGGCCAAGGATGAAGGACTTAAGACAGTTTGTATTTGTCAAAAGGGAAGGGATCTACCCTACCTAAAGTATAGTCGACTGTCAGACGAAATGCTGGTTTTAGACAGATTCTCAGATATTCTTTTTAAAGAGAATCAAGAAAAACTCTTGAATCTTAACGCAATAATGGTGTCTCACAGATCCTTTTCGGTTTATCTTGGATATGATAACATTGAGAATAATTTTCATGTGCCTATTTTTGGTAACCGATGGTTGTTGAAAGCTGAAGAGCGGAATTTGCCGAGAAATCAATATTATCTATTGGAGAAGGCAGGTATTCCTCATCCTAAAATTTATTCAGGCCCTGAGGAAATTGAAGGGCCCGCTCTCGTAAAAATTCAGGAAGCTAAAAGAAAGCTAGAACGGGCGTTTTTTATTGTCACATCTTTTGATGATTATAAAAAAAAGTCGCAAGATAGGATTGACAAAGGAATAATAGACAAAGAAACTCTGAAAAATAACTCTGTAATCGAGCAATATCTGATAGGCACATACTTTAACTTTAATTTTTTTTATTCCCCACTTGACGATGAGACTGAATTTTTGGGAATTGAGAGACGACTGCAGACAAATATTCATGATTTTACCACATCTATACCTGCTAGAAACCAACTCGAAATGGATGTTGAACTACAAAACATTGAGGTTGGGCATACACCTGCAAGCATTCGGGAGTCTCTTTTAGACAATGTCTTCAAAATGGGTGAAAAGTTTGTAAAAAGCACAAAAAAGGAGTATCCTCCTGGAATTATAGGTCCTTTTTCACTACAGAGCGTTATTACCATTGATTTGGATATGATTGTTTATGATGTCTCTTTGAGAGTGCCTGGAAATCCGATTCTCGCTACTACCACTCCGTACACAAAATACAAATATGGTGAAACCTTTGGTGTGGGAAGACGCATAGCGATGGAAATCAAAAAATCGCTGCAAAGCCCGGATAATGTAATTAAAATTGTAACCTAAAATAATTGGGTTGGGGTTTTAAGTTTAAAAATTATTTTTTAAGGCATTGTTGCATAGTTAATATTTCTGTATGTTGAAAAATCCTTATTTTACGTATTTTTCGAAATTGTTTTGTCATGATACGGTGTGGTTGTAGTTATATTTTTTCAGGTTTGACCTGACTGTTTATTGTTGAATTATGGGGCACCTAGACTAAAAATGGGGATTAGGTTGTTTTGGCAAGCCAGAACCCCTTCTTTTATAACATCTGACAATGTTATAGGTATTCCTTACACCAATTTTTGAACTATGAGGTTCTCTATCGTTGGTTTTATGTCGTTTATTTTCTCAATCGACTTTCCACCACCTTGCCCAAAATATGGTGTGCCGCCCCCTGAGCCATTTAATATTAGGGAGGCAGATTTAGCAATAAAACCTGCATTTATGATTTTTGAAGAGTTTTTGCCGCAATAGGATATTACTTTGGCAGAGCTTTTACCGTTAATCACTGCAATGTATATCAGGTCGGGATCATATTCTGTGGAGTTTTGACCTAATGCCAGATGGAACTCCTCACCGAGCTCCTCGTCTATAGTGTAAAACAGTTTAACATCTTTGCTTATGGTGGTTTTAGATCTTAATGTTGTGGCGTTGTTTAGAATGTACTGTAGGTATACTTTGGAGATGTTCTTTATCATGTTTTTTATCTTTTTCTTTGAGTTTTCAAATTCCTGTAAATTCTTTGAAAATGAGTCCAATACTTTATCTTTGCTGGTGCCAAGACTATTGACAATGTATTGCAGTTGATCTTCCTGTTTCTGAATATATTTTAGTGCATTTTCTCCAGATACAAATTCAAGCCTCACAACGCCATCTTGGATTCTTTCCGTTTTTATGATTTTTATCAGGCCTATCTCACCGGTATTGAAAACATGCGTTCCCCCACAGGCCTCTATATCTAAACCCCCAATGTTTACTATTCTCACATTGTTTGATGGCACAACACCCCCTTGATAGATTCTAAAGCCATAGTTTTGTTCGGCTATTCCCCTTTCAAAAGCGTTGATATGAACAGGTAGGTTTTTTCTTACAATGTCGTTTGCCTTTTTTTCTATTTCTTGAATTTCATTTTTGCCTAAAGCCGAGTGATGTGTTATATCAAGGCGAGCATAGTTCTCTTCCTTAAACGCAGAGTTCTGCCATACCCATGACCCCAATATGTTTTTAGATGATTGGTTTATGATGTGTGTGGATGTGTGATTTTTTGTTATTGATTGACGACGCTCTTTATCTACAACACAATTCACCATCCCACCTTCCATCAAATTGTTTTTTTCCGGAGTGTGGTGGAACACTATATCTTTGATTTTTATGACATTGTCTACTTTGAAAGACCCAATATACCCTGAATCAGGTTCTTGACCTCCACCTCTGGGATAAAAACAAGTTTTATCCAGTATTACGGTATTCTCATCAATTTTCTTTATTATTTTTGCTTCAAAAATGTATTTGGTTGGATGTTGATAATAAGTTAATTGTGTTTTTGTTAGTGAATCTAAATCTAAATCACTGCTTATTGTTATTTCGTTTTTGTCTTTTTTGTTTAATTGAATGGATGAATGTAACTCTGAAAGTTTTGTATAAAAATTAGGAGGTATGGAACTCAATAACCTCATATCAACAAGATGGTCTGGTGTGATGCCGTCTGATTCATATAGCCTTATCAAATCCTCCAATTCCAATCTGTTGCTCTCTTTCATTATTTTCGCAGAGATGGAGTTGATTCTTGTTTGAGTTTCGGAAAATCGTTTTGATTCTATATCCAAAATGGTGAGAATGTCATTTCTAAAATAGTTCAATTCAGGATAAAGTGTTTGCAATTGATCAATATGTAGGTCTACTATATCTGAAACCCTAAAGTTGAAACCAGTTTTTCTAAGTATTGACAATGACCTTCTTAGCAATACCCTTAGATTATAGCCACCTCCCACATTGGAGGGCAAAGAGCCATCGCTTATGGCAAAAATCAGTGTTTTTATGTGGTCCAGAATTGTAAACAGCGATTCATATGGCGTTGTTATTTTGACCAGTTTTTCATAATCTGTTTGTAGCTCTTTGGAAATCTGCTTTTTTATTGCACCTATATCTGTATTCGATTCAAGCTTTGATGAAACCCTGCTAAAGTAATTTGCAAGTATTTCTGAGTGGTAGTTATTATTATTTAATGATGAAAAATGTTCCAAACCCAATGTGTTGTAAATTTTTTTTAAAACAGGCTCAAAAGTGCAATCGTAACTAGTGGATGTTCCATTTGTTATCCATGAAAATCTTTCCAGTCCAGCACCCATATCAATAATTTTGTTGTTCATGGTGCGATATTTTTTTTCTGTACCTTCAAATTCCGTAAAAACCGCATTTCCCAATTCCAATCCCCTGACAAAGTATTCTAAAGAAGCGCCAAAAGCTCCTGCACCAATCCAAACATCCTCTACAAATGTTATTTCATTTGGAGAGATACCAAGTACATCTACCAATAAACCAAAATTCAAATCTATGCATCTGTCTTTCCAATACCCTCCCTCTATATCGGCATTGCATGTTTGACCCACCATGCAAAATGAGGTGTAGTGGCGTCCGCTGACCCCTACATTCTCTATGTCGTTGAACCTAAGGCACATTTGAGGCACAACAAGGGGGTTTTGAGGCAGTTCAAATACTATTTTATTTTCAGCAATTCTCTGAAAATCCACTATTGAGGCAATGGTGTAATATAGGTCGTCTCTCCACCTACATACAACTGGGTACCTGTTTACTATCTTGTGCCCATTTTTTTCAAAATACCTTTTAGTTTCTTCCCAAGATTGAGTATAACCCAGTCTTTTTGATGTTGGCGGATTGCCGATAAAAGAGTAATTTTCATGATCCGGACAGCATGAGCGAGGATTTAGTGACCAATAAAATTTTTTACAAATACTGCATGATTGCCTTGAGAAACCCAGTCTTTCAAAAAGTGATACCTTGTAGAATTTTTTATAATTAGAGGAAAAAATGGAAAGAATCTCTGTTTTATTCAATAAAAATTATCTGAGAATTAAGGTTATTAATGCTTTAACATCCTATTATAGGTACAAAAAAACCTAGTTTGACAATGTATCATTTATAAATTTCACATATGTATCTTTTGGCGCTGCACCTATAGTTCTTCCAACCTCTTTACCTTTGTTGAAAATCAATAACGAAGGGATTGACTGAATACCATACTTCATTGCAATCTCTTGATTTTCATCCACATTGAGTTTAACAACCTTGATTTTATCAGCATGTGTTTGAGCTATTTGCTCTACTACCGGTCCAACCATTCTGCAAGGGCCACACCATTCTGCCCAAAAATCTACAAAGACTGGTTTATCTGATTTAAGGACTTCAGATTCCCAGTTTGTGGAATTTATTTGCACTAATTTTTCGTTAACCATAATAATTTAATTGTATAAACATATTTTAATATTTGCAGGGAATGTTATAAGAAAATTTGTGATCATCCGATTAAGTTAAGAAAAAGGAAATAAGGGGATCTTTTAATTTCGTATTCTTATAGACAGGCTAGCCATAGTATCAATAACGGTTATATTTTAATAAAATTTTGAATTTATTGTATTAGGTTGGAAGATAAAATAATTAATGAGCAAGACCTTGAAAATTGGAGGAGAACGCATTATTCGTACCAGGTTAATGGTTCCACTATAGATAAAACAATAATAATAATGGGATGGATATCCTCCAAACGCGATCATGGGAATGTTTTATTCATTCAATTAAGAGATAAATTTGGGGACATTCAAATAGTTGTGAAAAAAGGAAAAGAGAATTCAGAAAACAGGGTATTTGACATTTTAAAAGGTCTAAAAGAGCATTCTTCGGTAGGAATAAAGGGAAAGGTTGTTGAACAAAAGAAATCTCCAAATGGTGTTGAAGTAATTCCACATGAAATTAAGGTATTGTCCGTTTCAGCAAAGTCTGCACCGTTTTTAACAAACTCTATTTCGACTATAGGAATAGATACCCGATTGGAGTTAAGGGCACTTGATTTGAGAAGAAATTATTTACAGAATATATTCAGAATCAGATTTACCATATTAAACTCTGTAAGGGAATTTCTGACCAAAAATCATTTCATTGAGATAAACACACCAAAAATGATTTCAACGGCCACAGAGGGGGGCGCAGCACTCTTTCCAATTTTTTACTATGATAAAGAAGCATTTTTGGCTCAAAGTCCGCAGTTATATAAAGAACAATTAACAATGGCTTTTGAGAATGTCTTTGAAATAGCCCCAATTTTTAGAGCTGAACCTTCGAGAACCAACAGACATCTTTCTGAGGCAATCTCAATTGATGTTGAAAAAGCATTTGTTAATTATTATGATATAATGGATTTACTTGATGAGCTCATAGCGTATATAATTTTAAGAATAAAGGATGTAAACTCAATTGAATTAAAAAATTTGGATATAGAATTATCAGAAATCAAAATCCCTTTCCCAAGACATACATATTCAGAACTGATAGATAAACTGCAAAAGAGTCATAAATATATTAGGTGGGGAGATGATATTTCGCCCAAAATTCTAAAGGATGTTATTGGGGATGACTTTTATTATATTGTGGATTGGCCCTTGTCAACCAAACCATTTTATGTAAAATCAAAGATAAATTCCGATGCTGCCCTCTTTAGATCTGATTCCACTGTTGATTCATCTGAAAGTGAAAATATGATGGTGAGTGAGTCATTTGATCTGATGTTCGGCCCATTGGAATTGTCCTCAGGAAGCACACGTGTTAACAATAAAAATGTCTTATTGGATAGCATGAAAAAAAAGGGACTCAATTCTTCCGCATTTGATTATCATCTAAGGGTATTTGATTATGGCATTCCACCTCATGCTGGTTTTGGGTTGGGCCTTGAGAGACTAATAATGGCATTACTGAAAGTAGAAAATATAAGAGATACGACATTTTATCCACGTGACATAGACAGGCTAACACCATAAGATGGCTTTATTTGCGATTAATTGTTTTAAAAGTTCATACCGTATTGTCTTCTAGAACCCCTCTCTTTTAAATTATAAAAATTATTCTGATGAAATGGGATTTTGTTCAGTCAATTTGGAATTTGTTTGATGATCTCAGGTCACATGATCTTTTTGATTCCTTGTTATGAAAACCTAAAGTGATAACACCTGTACTTATAGGTTCTAGTTTGAGTTTTTATTCCTAATAATGAAAGCAATTAACGAAGTGCAGTTCTTATTGTAAGAACTGGTGCTTTATTATTGTGAGTCCTGTTCAGTTAAGAAAAATCCTATTGCATTAAAATAGTATCTGGAGTCTATTTGGTTTATTGTTATTTATTATCTAGCAAAAATAACCCTAAATAAGGCATATCGAACAACGAGTATTTGTTAATACCTGATTTGACATTTCTTTTTTTCCTCCTTATTTTTGGCCTGCCTTTACGAAAAATTATATACGAAAGGCAAAAACAATTTTTATTATACAAAAAGATGTCAACTAACAATAATAATGATATAAAGAAATTGTGTACACTCTCAAGATTGGAAATTGATGAGTCTGAAATTCAAAAAACATCAGATAAGATTAAAGAAATTATATCGTTTTTTAATAAACTAGATGAATTCGAGTCAAATGGTGTGCAGGAAATACCGTATAACTATATGAAAACGGAAAAAAAAGTTGATGAGCTGCGTGACGACTTAACAACTTTAAACTTGAATGATGCTGATGGCGGTGGCGTTGAAAAAGCAACCCCGTTTAGTTTTCTCAACAGTAAAAATGGGTATGTTATTGGCCCTAGGATATGACAAAATGACTAATTTACACAAACTAGCTGGGTACCAGGTGTCCCAAAAAATAAAAAACCAAGAGATTTTCGCAGAAGAATACATTAGCTTGGTGTTTGAAAGAATCAGCAATGTTGATTCAAAAATCAATTCTTTCATATCAAAAAACCATGAATCGGCATTACTAAAAGCCAAACAAATCGACAAAAAAATCAGAAACAATGAAAAATTAGGTAGTTTGCTTGGCATCCCCATTGGCATTAAAGACAATATTTCTGTTTTGGGTTTGAAAACTACCTGCGCTTCGAAAATGTTGCAAGAATATGTATCTCCTTATAATGCCACGGTAGTTGACAGGTTGGAAAAACAAGATGCCCTGATAATAGGGAAACTAAACATGGATGAATTTGGGATGGGTACCAGTTCTGAATTTTCTCATTACGGCGCTGTCCATAACCCCTGGAACCAGGACTATGTTGCTGGGGGCTCATCTGGTGGAAGTGCTGCCGCTGTTTCGTCATTACAGATCCCCATATCTTTAGGATCAGACACTGGAGGCTCCATCCGATGCCCCTCTAGCTTTTGTTCTGTTATAGGTATAAAACCAACCTACGGATTGGTGAGCAGATATGGGTTGGTATCTTATTCCAATTCACTCGAACAAATAGGCCCAATGGCAAGAACAATTATTGATATTGCCATGACTCTTAATACTATTTGTGGTAAAGATTCTAGCGATAGCACCTCTACTACTGCTGCTACCTTAGATCAGCAATTTGAATATAAAATAAATACTGTTGATGGCGTATTAGGCAAAAATTATAAGGTCGGAATCATAGACAATTTAATACTCAGTTCTGAAAGTCAGGTCATGGAAACTGTTTTCAAAAAAATAGACTTGCTAAAAAAACATGGTTTTGATGTACAGAAAACCAAAATAAATTATTCAGATTTTGCCTTGGCTGCATATTATGTAATTGCTACTGCGGAGGCAAGCAGCAATTTATCCCGTTTTGATAACATTCGGTATGGTTTTAGCCATAATCCCCAAGGGTATGAATGGAACAGTTATTCCTCTCACGTGAGATCAAATTTTGGGGACGAGGTAAAAAGGAGAATATTGGTTGGCTCTTTTGTCTTGTCTGCCGGCTACTATGGGAAATATTACTTGAAAGCCCAAAAGGTAAGAAATGCTATAAAAAATGAGTTTAACAAATTGTTCAAACTTTTTGATGTTTTGATATTGCCAACAATGCCTATACTTCCTTTTAAGATTGGTGAAAAAGGCGCAAAGCCTTTGGATCTGTTTAATTTGGATATTTATACTATCCTGGCGAACTTGGCTGGAATACCTGCAATGTCCATACCCGCGGGATTCAGCAAAAAGGGGCTGCCTATTGGTTTACAGATTTTGTCAAATGAGTTCAATGAACAAATACTAATTGATATTGCAACTTTTTTTGAAAATAAAGATAAATTCAATGAGTGGATTCCAAACATATGACTCGGACTGAATCCAAAACCCAACAATTGGGCATTAGTTTGAAAAATGATGACGATGATGGTAATGTGGATGAAAACATAAAGATTGGTTTAGAGATTCACTCCCAGCTGACAAGGCTGGATACGAAGCTATTTTGCGGGTGTTTTTCTAATTACAGGGACATCAAACCAAATGAGAATACATGCCCAATTTGTTTAGGCCTTCCTGGGTCCTTGCCACTTTTAAACAAAAAAGCTGTTGAATACGCATCCATGATGTGTATTTCCCTTAACTGTAACATTCCTGAAAAAATAACCTTTTACCGCAAAAACTATTTTTATCCTGATTTGCCAAAAAATTTTCAAATAACACAATATAATTCTTATGAGCTAAGCAGCATTGGGTATGATGGATTAATATCGTACTTTAATGACAAAGTTGAATCAGACCGTGAAGAAAAGACAAAAGGCAAAACTGTACGAATAAAAAGAATCCAACTGGAAGAGGATCCCGGGAAAATTATTTATGAAGAAAACAATTCCAAAATAAATAACTATTGCTTGATAGACTACAACAGGGCAGGTGTGGCTTTGGTTGAAATTGTTACGGAACCCGATTTTAGGAATGCTAACGATGTGCGTCTTTTTTTAAATAAAATCACCAATATTTTTGAGTACTTGGGTGTTTCGGATCCAAACCTTGAAGGGGCCGTAAGATGTGATGTGAATGTATCAGTTAAGGGTGGAAAGAAGGTTGAGATAAAAAATATCAGTTCATTCAAAGATGTGGAAAAATCAATTATTTATGAAATTACAAGGCAAAAAACGTTGTCCATGCATCAAATAAGTGTAAAGTCAGAGACCAGGCACTGGGATGAGAAAAGAAAAATAACAATACCGGCAAGAACAAAGGAGGAGGAAGACGAATACAAGTATTTTCCAGAGCCTGATATACCACGAATCGTTTTGGGTTCGGGTTATAGGGAAAAAATCAAAAATAACATGCCAGAACTACCGATTGAGAGACTAAAAAGGTATGTCGACATCCATAAACTGTCTAACCATGTTTCTGATATACTAATAAACAACAAAAAAGTAAGTGATTTCTATGAAGAGTCTTTAAAGATATACAATTCACCAAAAGAAATATCCAACTGGATTGTAAATGAACTCCTCTCAAAAACTAATGATTTGGAAAAAAATGAGCCCACTGATAATAAATCCAATAAACAAAGGGGATTTATTAGCCATGTAACCCCTCAACAAATCGCGGACATAGCAAAACTGGTTGAGGAAAAATCTATTAACAGAAATATTGCTAAAGATATTTTCGGTAAAAGCATAAAGACAGGTGAAAGCCCGCTAAAATTAATCGAGAATGTAGAAATAAGGAAAATCCGGGATTCTGAAACTATAAGAAAATATATTGGTGAAGTTTTAAGTGACGAAAAACACCTAATTGAGCAATCCAGCACCAACCCAAATGTTGCTAATTTCATTTTGGGAAAAATAATGAAAAAAACTGGCGGAAGGGCTGATCCACAATTAACGTTAAAATTGATTAGAGAGTCAATTGAGCGTAAATAAACAAACAGAACCCTTTTTGCCATATTTGAGGCTGTGTCAAGCCTTTATATCTTTATTGTAAAAACCATAAGCGTAAATGTTGTGTTTTAATTTGAGTTCATCAGTGATTGCAAGTGTTTCATTACTAGGGGCAGGAATGAACCAATGTCTGTTACGATTCCTATTGCCTGCGTTGTTCCTCTGTCAAGCAGTTTTGTAACTACTGATTGGTTTATATCAACTGCAATAACCTTGACAGAAGCAGGTATCATGTTACCAACTGCTATTGAATGAAGCATGGAGGAAAACATCAATACCAACTTTGCATCTTTAAGTAGTTCTTTGTATTGTCTTTGGGCGTCCACAATATCTGTAATAACATCAGGTATCGGTCCATCATCCCTTATTGAACCGCATAACACAAAAGGAACTTTATTAACTATGCACTCATACATTATTCCGCTTTTTAGTGTCTTTTTCTCAACCATTGATTTAATCGAACCAGCTTTAAAAACTTCGTTTACAATTATCATGTGATTGCGGTGTCCGCGAACTGCCAAAGTTCCATCAACAACATGCATTCCTAATGAAGTGCCTAGTAGTGAATTCTCAATATCATGCACAGCTAATGCATTTCCGGCCAAAATTCCGTTTACGTAACCATACCTGATTAGTTTCGCCAAAATATCTGAAGAACCTGAATGAACTATTACTGGACCCGACACAACGATGATTTTTCCCCCTTCTTGTTTTGTTTTGTATATGTCAAGTGCAACTTTTATCGCTATCTGCTGTGAAGGCCGTTCACTTGAGCTAGTGCTGCTCATGAATTGAAAAATATCGACCCCCTCCCTTGGCCGTTCCTGTGGTATTATTCTGATTCCCCTTTCTCCGGTAACTACTAGTTCCCCCCTTTTGACATCTCGAATGATTTTGCATTGGGCTGTCATTCTGTCTGGATCTAAAACAATGCATTTGTCCATCATCATGTTATCGACATCTATCCATTGACCGTGAAAAAATATTTGCGTCAGGTTGTTTGTTGTGCTATAAAAATCATCTGGTAAAACCATATCATTTGGTGATGCTATACATTTCACCTCATCTAAAGACACAGAAGTTGCTCCCTCTCTATAAATAAACTCCAAAATATTTGACAAGTGTTCTTCGTTGTTTCCCTTAACTAGTAAGCGGGCATAACTGTGATCCTGCTTTCTTTTTCCAATTGAAAACTCTACAACCGTAAAATCTCCCTTTAAGTCCATAATCTTGTCAAATATGCGGGTCAGAATCGACGAGTCTACCAGGTGCCCTTTAACTTCAATCTCTTGTTCAAATTTTTCCAACTATGTTAGTTTATCTAAGTGGTTTTTAAAATTTCTTTTCCATGGATAAAATCAAAGTTAAACTGGCAATGATATGTCCCCTAAATGCTGCTCCAATCCTGCTTTTGTTTTTAAAATGTTTACTATTTCGTTTTTTTCCCCTTCGGGAAACCAGTTTGCAATAGATTTGGCAATGCCATTTTTGTCGCAAATCGCAATAAGGTATCCTTGTTGTGATTCTACTACAGCAAAATAATTTTCTTCACCAACCGGTTCCCAAACGTTAGTTTTATTATCTTTAAGAGCCAGTGCGGGCATAGCTTGGTTATATTTACCATTTAGAAATTTGGATAACAACTCTCGAGCATCCTTAACTCTTTTTTCACCAATTTTTAGGGCCACAAAATATTGCATGTATACTATTTACATAAATAAAGTAATATTTGTTCTATTTCCTCAATGTCTTTTCCAATGTCTATGTTAATGCTCTTTGTGATGTCTTTGTTGTTGTGATTTTGAATGACATAGCTTGAGGCTGATTCCAAAAATGGCCTTATGTCTTCTTTTTTAATGCCTTTTCTATTATCCAAATAATATTTTGCCTGAATTGCCATTTCGAGTTTGTCAATCAAATGAATTATTTTTGATGTTTCTGTTTTGTTTTCATCAAATTCTTTCCATAATCCATAATAATTACTTTTAATTGCGTTCCACGGAATCTTTGCAATTATGGCATTGATCGCAATATTTTCCAAATGTTTTTTCTTAGCAAATTCTATTGTTTTTGGTTCATAGTCTCCAATTATTGATTCTCCTAAATCGTGAATCAATATCATTTTGATTATTTTTATTGTTCTATTTAAGGAATAATTGCTATACTCTGAAAATAACAGGGCAAAAACGATCATGGCAAGGGTGTGCTCCGCCACTGATTCCGCATCATCTAAATGCAGTTTTGTTTTCCAACCTGTTCGCTTTATCTCCTTAAGTTTATAAAAATGATCCAAAAATGAGGAAATCTCTCCAATGCTAAACTCTGGTTCCTTATTCATATTGTATCATATAGTGCAAACCTGTTTTTATAAAATATCAGATACCGAATTCTCATGCAATATCAATTTTGGAATGCTTGTTATAAAACCTCTTATGTCCACCGTATTATCTAAAAGAACTGTTAATAAAGATGCAATTACAGAGAGAAAAACTGTAACAAGCACTATAAGCAAGACATTGATAACCTGAGTCATTAATTCAAACGTAAAATTAAAAACAATTTAATTCTTTTTAAGATGGGTGTGGAATTAGATGAATTTATTTCGTTATTTGTAATTTTGCATATGTTCCTTTTTTTTGTTTTGATTGATATCTCTTTAAAAATCATTCATAAATCCACATATCCGTATTCTTAATTTGATTTAGACTAGTGATTTATTAGATTATCATTAGGATGTAAAATTATTTGATTGTAAAACTGTAAACAAATTTTTTTTTGAATATGGCATAATCACTAATCCCTAATATGTTGATTTGTGGCTCTTTTTATTAAAGATGTCTAAAATTATATTCAAAGATGGAAAATTGGTGATACGAGTGTCAGAAAGAGATAAAAAACCAATATTTGGCATTAGGCTCAATCAAATCCTTTAACTTGGTTTCCAAGGGATATCCTGAATGTTTTTTAATTTGTTAATAACCCTTGAAATGACAAAGAATAGATCCGATAACCTATTCAAATAGATCAAACATGACTTACTACCTGTCTCATCGTTTACAAATAAATTTACAATGTTTACCTCGGCTCTTCTAATGATTGTTCTAATTATGTGACAATAAGATGATTCTACCGAGCCACCTGGTAAAATAAATGACTTAAGTGGCTCCAAGTTCCTATCAAACTTATCTATTGAGTTTTCAACAAAAACTATGTCCTCATTATTAATTCTTGGATAGTCTTTTAACTTTGTATCTGGATTTGCGAGGTCACTACCCAAAACAAATAATTGATTTTGAACTTTTGATAATATTGCGGAAACTTCTTTGAATTTTTCTTCCCTGTTTGTGTAACACAATAGCAATCCAACATGGCTGTTAACCTCATCTACAACTCCATATGTTATTATTCTGGCATTGTTTTTCCTAACTCGAGCACCATTGAAAAGGCTAGTCTCTCCATTGTCACCAGTTTTGGTATATATTTTCATTTTGGATATTGTTTTAAACAGTATTAAATAATGTTATTGTGCAGATCTATTTTATTTGCATATGCCAAATTAGGTCTGGAAAATAATGCGTCATGGTTTACCAACCTGAAACTAATATGCATGAACTTCACCTTTGTGTTCGCGAAGATATTTTTTCTTTTTAAACCTTTCATTGCATTTGTCACACTTAAATGGATTTTCAAATTCTATAAGGAACCTTCTTTTTTTTTCTTCAGGGCTTTCCATCATAGATGATTCATTAGCTGCATTGTTTAACTCATCTTTACTTGTCATTGATGCATCATTGTTTAACTCATCTTTACTTGTCATAGCTAATCCTTTAACATACTCTAATTCACTAATTTAGATTAAGATTAAATTTTCCTAAAGAATTAACATAAGAATTTAAACTAAACGATTGATGATATGCAAATAAAAGTAAAGCAATAATATATATATTATAAAACTACACAAACTACTCTGTGCCGTCGTAGCTCAGCCTGGAAGAGCACTCGACTATTTATATAGGGTGAAGCTGAAGACCGAGCTGTCGTGAGCTCAAATCTCACCGGCGGCACTATTAGATATGGTGGGACTAATAGAAAATATGATAAAGAACTTTAAAAATTTTTTTTGCCATCACAAAGACGCCTTTTCATATAGGAAATACAACGATTTTGACTTCATCGAATACCAAATTTGCAGTAGTTGCGGAAAGATTTTGAATACCATCGAAGGTTTTGATGAGGATATTAGGGGATAAAGAAACTATGAAAGTCTCCGAAATTAATGTTCAAATTTTACTAGTTATGTGGTGTATAGGGGCTGTTGTTGCGGGCATAGCTTTGCTAATACCAATTTATTCGATCTTTCTTATAGTGGGGTCTATAGGATGGACTAGTGTCCTTATAGTTACCCTTTTGTTTTTCATGGTATTGAAAAATAAATAAAAGGAAATTGTCTTAATCTCTTCCGCCCTGCTCAGGAATAGAAACAAGTGTCACGGTAGATGTTATGCCGTTTATCTTTCTTATATTTGATGTAATAGTGTTATTCATTTCATCTACTGAGTCTGTTTGAATCTTGACAAAAATGTCATGCACCCCATATGTGCCCCGTACCTCTTTTACTTGCTTTATTTGCGAAATCTGTTTTATTATTTCTTCTTCTTTTCCTAAAATACTGTTTATCAAAATATATGCAGTAGGCATTGCATATTAATTTATAAAATGTTATTTTAATCTATTGATAGGTGCGGAGAGCTCGTTTAAATAATAAATAGATTCATTCAATTGTAAATTTTAATGAGGTTGCCCATCAATGAAAAAGGAAAAGATTTCGAATTCGTTAAATTTATCAATAGGGTAAATGACGACCTTAGAGTTAGCTTTGAAAATTCAATAAAAGAGAATCTTCAAACTGCGAAAATAAAAGTAATGTTGGCTGACTTTACGGTTATAGAAACAAATACTTTTGATCCAGATAGGGTATTAAATTATTTTTTCATTAAGGAAAAAGAAGTCGCTACATTAAACAACTGGAAGGTTGTTCCTGTTCAATCAGCAAAAACTGACGATTTACATAGAATTTTCTTTCAAATCAGTACGGAAATTGGAAATTATTATTTTTATATTTATATGGGGATTCAATTCCATGCTCTTTTATATTATAAACCGGATAAAGAGATTATCAGCATAAGTAAAAGAATCAGAGAGTTGGAGGAAAGAAATTCCAATGTTAAAAATGAGATTTCAATAAAAGGTGATCAATTGATAAAACAAGAATTAGAAAATTTAGGCTATAAAGATACGGATAATACCAAATTGTTTGAGGAACTTTTTACCAAACAAGATCTTTCTAAAAGCCTGACTGAAAAAGCATCTGAAGTAGAAAGTACATTCCCAGAATTTAACCAAAATTCACAAAAGATACAATCCTTAAAAAAAGAGCTAGAAAACTTTACAATCGAGTTATATCAAATAAACCCTGCATCAATTGACTCTAACAAATTGATGATTGGAGAAGAGGGAATAGCATTCAATATAGATTTTGAGTTAATAAAAAATAAAAAAACCAAAGAAAAAACCTCTGTTATCAATTTTGAAAAAATAAATAAAACCGAAATATCAAAAATTGAACAAGGATTTTCTCCCCTTATCAATATCTTTAAAAACAGTTCTTAAAATTTCTCATTTATAGAAATAGTGTTCCAAACCACCTACACGAAAATAAAACAGCTGAAATCTAAAACAACTAAATTTAAATAAACCTTAAATCTTTTTTCAATTGGGAAAAGAAATTTCCGTAATAGATTTAAATCATATAAAGGAATCTCAAAAAATTCTTTCACAGTCAAATATCAGGAAAATTGAGATGCTAAAATCCACAACCTTTTCTAATATTTGCGGTAATAATATTTACCTTAAACTAGAATGTCTGCAAAAGACTGGATCCTTCAAAGTCAGAGGGGCGATTACAAAGATAAACAACATTCCTGATGATTTAAAGAAAAACGGTGTAATAGCCGCATCTGCAGGTAATCATGCTCAGGGGGTTGCCTACGCTTCTGCAATGAGCAATATTCCATGTACCATTATAATGCCAAAAAACGCCTCACCAGCAAAAATAGCAGCTACCAAATCCTACGGAGCTAAAGTGATAAGATATGGAAATGATTATGACGAATCATCCGCATCAATTAAAGAGATGGCTGACAAAGAAAACAAAACAATAATACCCGCATTTGAAGATCCAAGCGTTATTGCAGGCCAGGGTACAATAGGTTTAGAATTATTGGAAGACCTAAAACATATTGACGAAGTCTATGTACCTGTTGGAGGAGGTGGCTTGATTGCTGGAATTGCCTTGGTGTTTAAATCCCTTAAACCTAATGTGAAAATAATAGGTGTAGAATCTGCCGCTTATCCCAAAATGAAAAAATCAATACAGGAAAATAAAATAACAAAGTTTCAAAATGGGTACACAATTGCCGATGGCATTTCTGTTAAAACCCCTGGGAAACTAACATTTGAACTTGTTAAAAAATATGTTGATGATATTGTTTTAGTTGATGATTTGTCCATAGTGAAAGCAATGTTTTTGTTAATGGAGAGATCAAAAATTGTAGCAGAGCCAGCTGGAGCCGCATCACTTGCGTACCTTATCTCTAACGAAAGAATTAGAACACCAAACAAGAAAAATATTGTTTCTATAATATCTGGCGGGAATGTTGACATGTACCTTCTAGGACAGGTAGTTGCAAAGGGATTGATGCAAACAGGACGATTGTTAAAGATATTTGTGGATTTGCCAGACAAACCCGGAGCATTAAAAAATATAGTGGATGAGATTTCTAAAGCCCATGTTAATATTGTGGAGGTTGTTCATGATAGACTTAGTTCTAACATACCCGCTGGAACTGCTGGAGTTTATTTGAGTCTGGAGTTTGAAAATAGAGATCAATCAGATTTATTGATTGATTTGTTTAAGAAACAAAACATAAATTTCAAAATCATTAGCTAAATGCATCAAATTAAACTATTTGAATTTAACTCGATCTTGCTTACCCAATTTGGGTTCTACAAACCTAAAGATGTTTTTTTATGCTGCATAGCAATATTCCCTAAAGCCCGCCCTATCTGCTGTTATTCCACCTATGCTTACTAAAATAAATTCATTTTCTGCATTCAAAAATGCCTCATTAAACTTTTTAGTATTGCTGTGTAGTTTTTCGTAGTCGTTAATTGATATTTTGGTTCTCTTTCCTATTTCCTTATCCAGGTTCATTTTGTCTGCTATTTCTTTGTATTTTTCCTGAAATACTCCGGAGAACACCATGGCACTACAACCGCTACCATAAGATCCAAACCCTACTCTTTTACTACAAAGATCCATTCCTTTATTGTATTCAAATTCAACCAAGCTTCTAAGGCCCATATACATTGATGCGGTGTAAAGGTTTCCAATTATCGCAGAAGCCTCCAATGATGAAGCCATTTTTTTGTCAAAAACTTCTCTATAATAAGGTGATTTCATGAATTCCCTTCTGAACCTTTCATCTGCTTTCATAAATTCTGTGTCAGCCAGTAATGACTCAATGGTCCCTCTTGGATCCTTTGGGATGGGCTCATCCAAATTAATATATGCAGTTATGTCTCTCCATCGAGGTAGATGTCTCCATTCATGTCTTAATAAATAGGCTAAAGCTTTTTCACCCATTTTCCTATATGGTAGATGCACATTAATGTAGTCTATATGATCAGTAATGGACTCCCCTTCCTTGAGTTTTATGTAGCCTTGTTTTATTGCCTTTTCCTTATACGCTTCAAGTGCTTTTCTTACCTGGATTAGATAAAGTAAATTTGAATAAACTCCATTTACAAGAGGGGTTTCCTTTCCAAAAGGCCTATAAAAATCATATTCGTTCTTTATTATTGTTGATGTCACCTTTTCATCAAAGGCCAATAAGCGAGGATTGTTTTTGATAAGCAAAGCTACAGCACCGGCTCCTTGAGTGTACTCCCCGGCTGAACCAATGTCGTATTTAGCAATATCGCTTACTATGACTATTGCGGATTTATCGCTATTTTCACCCGCCCTGATCCAATTTGCATTGTCATAGAGTGCATAGGAGCCACTCACACAGGCAAACTTGCATTCTATTCCACCTGCGTGTTCTAAAGAATCCTCACCGTAAACTTGTTCTAGCATTCCTATTACAAATGAATTCATAGCTTTTGATTCGTCTAAAGCGGATTCTGTTGCTACATATATTCTACCTATATCTTGTGGGTTTAGATCGTTTTTTTTCATTACTCTCATACATGCATTTGCAGCCATGCATGCGGGATCTTGATTAGCGTCTGCTAAGGCCATCTTTTTTATTCCAATCCCATATTCTAATTTTTGAGGATCGATGCCTCTTGCCTCAGCAAAGTCTTTGTAATCGATATAAAGTTTTGGAACATAGATAGCCAGGTCATCTATACCTACTGGCACAATTATGGATTTTATATCTATATGTTTATAAACCTATTTACGATACTGTTGAGTTTTATCACTATAAATGGTGCAATTAACTTGTTATCTGAAGTTTAATTTTATGTATTATAGGGTGGTAATTATGAACCTACTCTTTAAATTCTCAGTGCGAACATAATGTGAAATAATCAATGTTTTTTTGGTACATTTTTACTTTAAATTGATATGACAAATCTAAGTTTACATTAACTGTCTAAATACCCTTTATTGAGGAAAATATATTAAATAAACCATGATATTAAAATGATTATTGCTTTAATATAGTCAGTAGTATTTTATAATTTCGTAATTGTTATTTCTTTCGGCGGGTGTGAACTTCATTGCTTTGATAGAATTTATGATGTTTCCAGCTAACAGTTCGGTAGAGCGGGCCCCTGTTGCACTAACTACCTCCTCTCCAATTAAAGTCCCACCAAAATCGTCTGAACCATGGAATATTGCTAGCTGCGCCATACCAACACCATTTGTTAGCCAAGATGATTGTAAATGATCTATTAGGCCATGGAATATTATTCTAGATACGGATATCATTTTTAATAGTTCAAAACCTCCAAGAGGAAACTTTACCAACCCTTTGTCTTGCATTTCAGTTTTGTTTGGTTCAAAACTCCATGGTATGAATGCCATAAAGCCATTTGTTTTTCTCTGTAAGCTTAGGATTTTCATTAAATGTCTTGCTCTTTGTTCAGTTGATTCTACGGTTCCATACATCATTGTAGCAGAAGATTTTATACCCAAAAGATGGGCCTCTTCCATTATCCTTAACCATGTATCACTGGATATCTTTAACGGACTGATGATATCTTTCACTTCATCGTCTAGAATTTCAGCCCCTGCACCTGGTAGGGAGGCTAATCCTGCTTTTTTCAATCTCTGCAAAACTTCCTTGGTACTTGATCTGCTTACCTTTGAAATCATGTCTATTTCTGATGCGGATAATCCATGAATGGCTACATCGGGGCATTTCAGGCTTATTGTTTTAAAAATTTCCTCAAAATATTCGATATTTAACTTTGGGTTATGGCCACCCTGGAATAACACTTGTTTTATGTTAAAATTTGACTTTGCAAAGATGATTCTCTTTAATATTTCGTCCTGTGATACTGTGTATGACTCTTGGTGATTTGGGGGCCTATAAAAGGCGCAAAATTTGCAATTGGTAATACACACATTGGTATAATTAAGTATCAAGTTATTGATGAAAGTTACAGTTTTTCCAAACTGAATTTCTCTAAGGTAGTTGCTTACTAATCCAAGATGTTGTATGTCCTTTGTCTCTAAAAGGCTAATCACATCATTGAGTTGTACATCATTTTGTAAGATGATCTTATTTATTATATTGACAAGATCAGTGTTTTTTGAATAATTATCAATAAATTGGATATTTTGCAAAGAACAATTAAACTTAATCATGGTATAATTTATTCTTTGATTTAGTGTGTTTTATAACCACCACCATAAAAAGAAAAAACCGTTTAAAAGCACTTATATTTTTTAAAGTATTCAGATAATTAATTGTCTAAAACTATTATCAAACCCACTTCATCGCTAGAAAAAGTTCTCTCCGGTGAGGAATTAAATTTTAATGATGGATTGGAATTGATAAACGACGAAAACCTATTCTTACTGGGGGCAGCAGCAGATAGAATAAGAAAAGAATTGGTTGGCGATAACGTGAGTTTTGTTTCCTCTTATTATTTGAATTATACAAACATCTGTGTTGCAAGTTGTCAGCTATGTGCATTTTATAGAAAGGAAAAAGATGATGATGCATATACATTGACTCCTACACAAATTGTTCAAAGAGCCGAAATTGCAGTAAGTGATTTAGGGGCTACAGAGTTGCATATAGTAGGAGGGTTTCACGCAAAACTTGGTATTGAATATTATGAAAATATGTTTAGATCGATAAAACTAAAGTTTCCAAAGGTCATAATCAAAGCGTTAACACCTGCAGAAATATTCTTCATTTCTAAAGTAACCCGTAATTCCATAAAAGAGGTGCTTCAACGACTAAAAGATGCAGGGTTAGATGCTCTTCCTGGTGGAGGCGCTGAAATTTTCAATAAGCAAACCCGCGACAAAATTGTCCTAGGAAAATGCTCTGGAGATGAATGGCTAGATACTGTATACCAGGCCCATAAAATTGGTTTAAAAGGCAATTGTACGATGCTATTTGGGCACATTGAAAAACCTGAAGATATAATAGATCATCTAATAAAATTACGGGAGCTAAATAAAAAAACTAACGGTTTTACTACCTTTATTCCTTTGAAGTTTAGTTTGGAAAATACCGAGTTAGAGAAACAGCATACTGTCATTTCAGAGAGTCCATCTACCTATGATTTAAGAGTAATTGCGGTATCAAGACTGTTACTATATAGGTCTTTAAAAAATGTTTCAGTCTATTGGGTGGCCTTGGGAAAAAAATTAGCACAGGTGGCGCTTTGTTATGGTGGCAATGATTTGGTTGGAACAGCCTTTTCCGAAGAGATCTTTAGGGCTGCGGGTAAAGCAAACCATACCTCGGCAAACGAATTAAAGTTTTTAATCAACGAGATAGGTAGAAACCCCGTACAAAGAGATACATTTTTTAATGTTATTAATTAACATACATGTAAGAACATAAATAATTTTTCTTTTTTTGTATTATTTTGTTATTAAATACTTTATTTTGTTGATTTATTTATAGTTAAAAACTAATATTTTGCTATTTATTTGTTGTCTATTATTGGACAATAAAAATAAAAGATCACCTTCTTTAGGCCATAGAAAAGGACTTTACCTTTCTGTGCTAAGTGGCATCTCTTTATTTCTTATTTTTTATATATATTCCAAAAATACTGCTCCGGAAAATGCAGTATATATAAACCAAACTCTTTACAATTTTGCCTTGTCAGTTTTTATTTCTTTTTTTGTTTTTCTTTCTGTTTTCCTTATAGGCATAAAGAAGGCCTTTTTCCCAAGAAAAACCAGTGAGTCAAATCCTTCAACATTAATGTATCATGTTCAATATGCCATTAAATCAAAAAAAAATAAAATGCTTTTTCTTTTTATGACGATCATTTATTTTGTTTTTTTTGCTTTTCTGTCAAATATTTTTATTTTCTTTAATACTGATGGCACCGTATTTTCGTTATTTCCAAAAACATTGACTAATGACACACATTCCGCAAATTCTACCCTACATGATAATTCAAACAACGGACATAATGAAAATGATTCTCAAGGCCTGACAAATCATGTTTATCCTAAATACAATCTAATAATTTGCTGCAATTCTATAGGCTATGTCCCAATGTTAATACTATCAATCAACAGTACTTTTTCTATTCTCTTAATTCCAATCAATTTTCTTTTGGGTGTTGTTATTTCTATTTTAGTTGGTTTCAACATAACTTTTAATATTTATCTTATTAGGCAAATAAAAAAATTGAATCTGTCTAAAAGAAATTTTTTCAGCATATTTGGCATGACTTCGGGTTTGTTTATCGGTTGCCCAACATGTGCTGGAAGTTTCTTTTACTCGTTGGCAGGAATCAGTTCCTTAATCACATTTTCATTTTTAAGCGTATATCAAATAATATTTGTTTTTATAAGTATACCTTTGTTAGTGCTTTCGGTCGTATATATGGCTAAGTTATTGCAGAAAAATTATTTGGAGTCTTGCAAAATAAAATAGAAATAGAAGTGGGGTGGTTATTCCTTGTCTATAAATTCATCAGGTTTTGGGGGCTCTGGGTTTAATCCTTTTCTTTTCCTTATATCAGCAACTATGGTTTTAAAAACTGATTGAGGTATGGGTTGCCATGTTTTAAAATACGTGCTCCACATAGCTTTACCAGCTGTACCACCTCTCATTAATTCTGAAAGATCAAAAGTTTCAGAGGCTGGTACCTCACCAAGCATGATTGCAATTATTCCTTTTTGATCAACATTTAACAATTTGCCTCTTTTACTGGAAAGTATTCCGGCCACAGTGCCAATTTGTTCCTGGGGACACTTTACCTCTATGCCTAATATTGGTTCTAGTAAAACTGGGTCGGCCATTAGCATGCAACCAAGCAGGGCTCTTCTTGTGGCAGGCATCAATTGCGCAAGTCCTCTGTGTGCCGGGTCCTCGTGGGGTACAAAGTGATGCAGAACAAAACGCAGGCCTCTCACAGCTTCTTGAGCTATTGGTCCAGAATGTATAACGTCATCAAAACCAGACTTTATAGAATCCATGGATTCTTGGACAAACTGAACACCCTTTGTTTCATCTGATAGCATATTGCCACTTCTGTCTACTGTTACTACACTTCTTGCATCATCAGTACTCCAGCCTTTTTCTCGTAATAATCTTGATAATTCTTTCTTATCCATGTCTTCTCTTATTTTGCCAGATTTTATCATTTCAATAACTTCTTCACTTAATGGTTCTGCTCTCATGAAAATTTTATTGTGTTTGTTCGGGGATTTGCTCATAAGGGGCCCTGTCCTTCCTTTTATTGTTTCTCTGTAGTTGATTAAGGGCTGAGTAGTTTTGACATCCAAACCGGCTTCCTGCAATAGGGAAGACGCAATTTCAAGATGCAGTACACCCATTCCTGCCATCAACGTTTCTCCAGACTCTTCATTTATCTTTACGATGAGATTGGGGTCTTCTACTGTAATCCTTCGCAATGCTTCTACAAGCTTTGGAAGATCTTTGGGATGTTTTGGCTCAACTGCAATTGTAACCACTGGCTCAGAAACATATTTGATGGATTCAAATGGGTTAACCTTTTTGACCGTCGATATCGTTTCTCCTGCCACGGCATAATCAAGCCCAAGTAATGCAGGAATATTACCACATGGCAAGACACTTACCACTTCACGAGTATTGCCCATATAGATATTTACAGATTGAACCTTTCCTACCCTCTTGGAATCTATTAGGTACACTTCATCACCATCCTTAATCGTACCCGAAAATAGCCTACCAGTTGCAACCCTTCCTGCCTGGGGGTCAACATTTATCGTAGTTACCATCATCAATGCAGGGCCTTTCTCGTCGCAATTTATCAGAGCCTTTCCAATATCTGAATCCAAATCACCTGGCCATATCTTTGGTATCCTATACTTTTGAGCTACATGAGGCGGAGGGTGATGTTGTACAACCATACCTAAAACTGCATCATGCAAGGGTGCCCTTTCAGCCAATTTCTTTATCGCATTGGTGTCAGTTGATGTATATGCATCGTAAACATTTTTGAAGCTTATACCTTTTGTTTGGGCAACATGAAAATTAAATCCCCATCTATCTTTGGCTGAACCAAAGGCAACAGTATTACCCTGAATACTTACTTTCCATTTTTCCTTTATCTCAGGTTCTGCGTATAAATCAACTAATCTGTTGAACTCGGCAATAATATTGGATAGCCATTTTTGCATCGCTACCGGATCTAATCTCAGTTCTTTTACCAATCTGTCAATCTTGTTAATGTATAAAACAGGTCTAACTCTTTCTTCTAAAGCTTGGCGTGTAACTGTTTCTGTCTGGGTCATGATTCCCTCAACTGAATCAGAAACAACAACTACTCCATCAATGGCTCTTAAAGCTCTGGTCACTCGTCCTGTGAAATCAATGTGACCGGGGGTATCTATCATATTTATAACATATTCCTTACCTTCATCGCTTTCATAAAATAAAGTGACGTTTGCCCCTCTAATTGTCATCTGCCTGTTTTGTTCAAGTTTCATAGAATCAAGGGCAAGGGCTTGTCCTGCTACACTGGGGGAAATGATTCCAGATGCGGCCAATAGGCTGTCACTCATGGTGGTTTTACCATGATCAACGTGAGCGATTACACCAAAATTCCTAATTTGGTCTCTGTTTCCAATAATCCTAATAATATCCTGTGTCGATTTAAATTTCGGCATGGTATAAATCAAAAAAGTTTTTTTAGGATTATTAAACGTTCCTTGTTAATTATCTAAACATGTATCCATGTTTAGAATGCGCATATCCTCTATTTGGTTTTTTTATTTGAGTGATACAGGAATTATGGGTTTTTTAACTTTTATAATTAACATAGACATACTAAAAAAATGTATATAATGCCTATAAAAATAAGAGTAGGGCACACACCTGATGCTGATGATGCGTTTATGTTCTATGGTATAGAATCCGGTTTAGTTTCTACAGGTGGGTTTCAAATCGAACATGTTGTAGAGGATATAGAAAAATTAAATGAAAAAGCATTAAATCATGAGCTGGAAATAACTGCTATTTCAGCCCATGCCTATGCATACCTATCTGATTATGTGATATTAAATAGTGGAGGAAGCTTCGGCATTAACTATGGGCCGATAATCGTGTCTAAAAACCATTCTATTGATAAAATAAAAGAGGGACTAATTGGAATACCCGGGACAATGACATCCGCCTATCTATTAATGTCAATAGCTTTTGGTAAACTAAACTGCCAGCAGATGCTTTTTAGTGAGATTCCAGATGCGGTGTTGTTTGATAAGGTTGATTATGGGTTAATAATTCATGAATCTCAAATAACGTTTTCTGAATTGAATTTAAACAAAATATTTGATTTGGGTATTTGGTGGAATAAAAAAACTAATGGTTTGCCAGTTCCATTGGGAATAAATGTTGCCAGTACAAAGCACCTTAGTTATCGTCAAATAGTTGAATTTGACAACATATTAAAAAATTCTATTAGATACAGTTTGGAAAATTTGGATAAAGCAGTTGATTTTTCAACTAAATATGGAAGAAATACATCAAAAAACACGCTTTCAAAATTTATTAAAATGTATGTCAATGACTTTACAATTGATATGGGGGAAGAGGGAAAAAACTCTATTTCCACATTGTTCCAATTGGCAAAAACAAATGGCATTTCTGTTAAAATCCCCGAAATAAGGTACAGCAGCTCCTACTAAATGCTGCAAATTTTCAAATATTGCTTTTGGCTTTTCTGTAAAAGAATTGGATAGCCCTAATTTTAGTATGTTTGCCGTAAAATCATCGATAAACTAAATAAACCGCATAATTATTTGATTAAAGTTAATGTTATCAGGATTTGATGCTGGTGATACCTCAAAGAATAATGGCTATGATAACAATAGTGAAAATTTTTGGCATATGGTTGAAAAGAAATGGTTGAGTTTTTGGGGTGATAACAAAACAAACAATTCGGATGTTGAATACTCTAAGAAGAAATTCTTTATCACAGTGGCCTATCCGTATCCTAATTCTCCACAGCATATTGGGCATGGCAGAACATACACTTTGGCTGATGTTCATGCCCGGTATCATAAACTAAAAGGCTTTAATGTGCTATTTCCTATGGGATTCCACTATACTGGAACTCCAATACTTGGTATGTCAAAAAGAGTACAATCAGGGGACATTGAAATTATTGACAACTTTAAAAATATCTATGGTATTGATGAGAATACAATCCACTCATTTGTAAATCCATTAAATATTGCAAAATACTTTCACAATGAAATTAAGTTAGGCATGATTGAAATGGGCTATTCAATAGATTGGAGAAGAGAATTCACAACAATTGATGCATTATATAAAAAATTCATCTCATGGCAATTCAAAACATTAAGGGAGATTGGTGTCATAGAACAAGGCTCTCATCCTGTTGGCTGGTGCCCAAACGATGAAAACCCCGTAAGTCAGCACGATACCTTAGGTGATATCGAACCATCATTTACAGAATATGTCTTAATAAAATTCCAATTATCCGATGAGGAGATGTTTATGCCTGTAGCAACATTACGACCTGAAACCATATTTGGTACTACCAATTTATGGATAAACCCTGAGGAAACGTACTTTAAAGTTCAGGTGAACAATATTGAAACTTGGCTACTTAGTGAATCCGCATCAAAAAAATTGGGATTTCAGAACTTTAACATAACAATTCTCTCTGAAATCAGGGGCTCTGACATGATAGGGCGACATATCCGTAACCCTCTAACTAACTCCATGATACCGATATTACCTGCATCTTTTGTCACTGTGGAGGAGGGTAGTGGAATAGTGATGTCAGTCCCCGCCCATGCCCCATTTGATTTACAGGCCCTGATTGATATTAAAAAAACAGATAATGCCCTGTTAGATAAAATAGATGTTGGTGAAATAGAACCAATAACAATAATTGATTCTCCCTACGATAAAATAAAACCCCATTTCAAACAGTCTTCTGAATCCAAATATGAAAGTCAATCATCAATAATACCCTCACAAGTTTTTGTCAACAAATACTCTATTAAAGATCAGAATGACCCTAATTTGGAAAGGGCAACTTCTGAATTATATAACTTGGAGTTTTATGGGGGTAAAATGAATGACTTAACCCCAATATCTGGCACTTCCGTTTCAACCGCTAAAGAAAAAGTCAAACAAATGCTCTTAGGATCAAACAAATCAATAATTTTTTATGAATTGACAAACCACCCCGTATTTTGTAGATGCGGATCCATGTGCTACGTAAAAATTCTCAATAACCAATGGTTTCTAAACTATGGTAACAAAGAATGGAAAGCATTAGCTAGTAAATGTTTACACCAAATGGATATAATACCGAATGAGATAATCGGGGAATTTGAGAATGTTTTTGAGTGGTTGCGGGAGAGGGCTTGCGCAAGAAAGTCCGGCCTTGGCACAATCCTCCCGTGGGACAAAGATTGGATTGTAGAAAGCCTGTCTGATTCAGTTATTTACATGATCTATTACATTATTGCAAAATATGTAAATACAAAAGATTTGGAAAACTATGAGAGTTTTATAGATGAATCTTTTTTTGATTATGTATTATACAATAAAAAAGATAAGTATTTTGGTAAAATAAAAGATGACGGAAGCATTGTTACCTCATCTGATGATATGTTTAAAAAAAGCAACAATAATGAAAAGGCGTATTTGGAGAGTTTTTTAAAAATATCCAATGAAATCAAAAAAGAGTTTGAGTATTACTATCCATTAGATTCAAGGCACTCCGGCAGAGACCTTATTCCAAATCATCTTTCGTTTTTTATATTTAATCATGCCATACTGTTTGATCCAAAGGTTTGGCCCAAACAAATTGTTGTCAATGGTTCGGTCCTAATGGATGGAAAGAAAATGTCAAAATCCATGGGAAACATCATACCACTGAGAAGCGCAATCAAACAGTTTAGTGCAGATTCAATAAGGGTGGCAATGCTGGTTTTAGGCGAATTGTTGCAGGATGTTGATTTCTCGTTCTCTGTGCTTAAAGGCATATACACTAAATTAAATGATGTGTATACGTTTTATTGTACCTTCTATGATGATAATAAATCATTCATAGAGAATATGGTGGATAATGATGACAAAAAAAATTCTCTTGATTCGGTTAACCTGGGGTTAGAAGACCAGTGGCTACTTAGGCGAATCAAATATTACATAAAAGAGATTTCAAATTCTTTTGACAGATTAAAAATAAGGGAAGCCCTTAACACTGCTCTTTATCTGATGGATAAAGATTTTGACTGGTATGAAAAAAGAAAATATGCCAAAATAGGAAGGTTATACCAAAATGAAACAGATGTATTTATTATCCATCAGTTTTTAACAAAAAGGATTAAACTTCTATCGCCTTTTTGCCCTTTCCTTTCGGAGGAAATATGGCATAAATATGGTAACGATAATTCTATTTTCAACAGTTCATGGCCATCAATTGAAGGTGAATTGATAAATGACAGTGTATATGAGGAAAATGAGATATTTATATCAAATATAATTAATGATTTAAACAAAATTATAAAGGTAACAAAAAATATTTCTATAAATAAAGTTTTCATTTATCTGTCTTCGGAAGACAAAAACCATTTGTACTATGAAATCTTAAATATACTGATTAACCGTAACATCAACAAAAACTTTGGTGAAGTAATGAGGGCGTTATTGTCAAACTCAAATAAGGATATTAAAAAACAGAACTTTATTAAGAACAATACTGATTTTATAAAAAAAACACTTGATGACATCCTTTCCTTGGCTCCTGTTGACAGGGAAAGGAGATTTAATATTGGTAGATTTGATGAGCTTGAACCGCTTTATGATGCTGTTTCTCTATTATCAAAGGAATATAATGTTTCTCCAGAAAATATTCTAATCTATAGGGAAAGGCAAAAAGAAATCATAGATCCTGCTAATAAAGCTAAATTCTCAAGGCCATTCAAACCCGCTATTTTCATCCAATAAATATGCTTGTTTCTTTAACCCTTTTGAATTTTTTTTGTAATCCTGAAACAATCTTTTCCTAAATACGTTTAATAATTAAGGAAACTATGACCCGAATATTAACACATGTTGCAAATATTGAGCAATATGCCACTTTTAATTGGAAATTGGATTTCACTTTGATGTGTTAAAGATCTTATTGTTCAATTTAAGAATTGCCATTTAACAAACCCATTTGTTATTATAATTATTATTGTAATTGTCACTTTTGCTTTTTTTGCTTTTCCCGCTGTTTTTTAACATACGATACAGATACAAAGTATAAGAAAAATCCACATACAACAAACACTAACCCATACAAAGATAATGCTTGCCTGTTTTGAAACGTACCAAGACCGACAATTATTGCACCCATAATCAATAGCGCAATACCTACTCGAGCAGAACCTGGCATTTTGGTGTTTTTTCTTATTCTTTTCTTCATTTTATATTCAACTTTATTTTGGTGCTTATGTTCTTAAACTTTGGATTGATGATATCAATTTATTTGTTGGATTGTGTTGATGTACAATAACTATGAAGGTTGCCATTATAGGAATAGGTGTGGCAGGAGCCTATTTGATGAATCAGTTAAGCAGTTTCCATGATGTTAAGGTCACTGGATTTGAGCGAATGGAAGAGAAAAATCATGATGCTGTTTGTGCTTGGGCAACATGCGATAATGTTATGAGTAAATACGCTAAAAAATGTGGGCTTGATTTTGAGAATTATGTATTGCATGATGGAAAAAGAATGGCTGTTGATGTTGGAAAAGGCAATTATGAGGGTGATTGTGGTGGTGGTGATGGGAAAAACTGTATGAATATCAACTTAAAGGGTATGGTAAGCTATGATAAATTAAAACTTATTCAGGATATGATAAAAGGAACAGATATAGTTTTCAATAAAGTCCCAGAGAAAAATCAATTAGAGCAAGATTTTGACTTGATTGTTGATTCGACAGGATTCCATAGACACTATTTGCCGAAATTAAAAGATGAGTTGTGGATTCCATGCATTCAATACAAAGTAAAATATGACAAAGATATTCCTTTTGATGACTTTTACCTTAAAGCATTTCCTTCGCTATCTGGTTATTTTTGGTATTTTCCTTTGGGTAACGGTTATGCCCATATAGGATCTGGGGATTTTAGGCGAAAGCACACCAATGAATTTCTTGAATTCTTTTTAAAGAAATATGCATGCACAATAATAAAAAAGGTGGGCAGACCGGTTAGAATAACACCCCCTTCAAAATGCATTCCATTTAGCGATGGAAAAAAAACTGTTGGTGTTGGTGAGTCGATAGGAACGGTTTATCCATTACTTGGAGAAGGTATTATACCATCAACTATTTGCGCGGATATTTTTATTAATAATTTGGATAATTTAGATAGTTATTACAAGGAGGTATTGACAAAATTTAAGATTTATACGATTGTCTATAACTTCATAAAAATGAAAATATCAAATAACTTTAGCGTTTTCAAAAACTTTTTTGATTTGATAAAGATTTATGGCCATATGAAAATGCAGGAAAATCGGTATGGAATGGAAATTGACATTTTTAATATGTTAAAATTAACAAAAATATGATACGATATGATCTAATTTTTAACCTTGTTGTTTTGCAATTCATTATAAACCGACAATAAGGTAACAATAAGAATTCCAAACAGTGCTACCGCTGTAGAAAGATGGGATGCAACAACTATTGGGTTCAATCTAGTTAAGATCATTATCCAACCCAATATTATTTGAGTAGTTAAAAGTACTGATGCAATGATTAATTTAACCTTAAAATTTTTATTGCCGACTCCCAAAAAGGAAAATACTGTAAATGAATACAAGATTATGGCAACAACTAAAACCAGAGATCTGTGGAAATGCTCCAAAAAATACTCGGTAGGCGGAAAGTTAAACCCGTTAGGACATGTAGGCCAAGTCAAACACGAGAGGCCTTGACCTACAGATGAAAGATATACACCCAACATCATTAATGAAAAAATTAAACCCAATAGAACTAATATAACAACAAGAATAAACTTGTTTGGGAATTGAATTTGTTTGCTGATATTCAACTTAAATTGTTGAATTATGTCTGTTTATCTTGTTTTAAATGTTTATTTTTGCCAACAAAGAACTCATTTATTACCTGAATTAAATAATACTAAAGTATCTCATTTATGAAATCAGATAAAATTAGGCCTATAAATAAATTTATTGTCTATATAAAAGAATTTGACAAATATGATGAGAATAGTGAACCCTTGTGTAGGAACCTTAATTGTAATAATAAGGTATGTAAACCCTACAGAAAATATTGCTCAAAAAAATGCAATAAAGAGTTTACTAAATGGTATAACTCTAACTTTTATTGGAGAAAAGTACGAAATAGCATTTTAAAGCGAGATAATTTTACCTGCCAGGTATGCGGGATAAAACTGCACAAGAAAAAACGTTTCAATAAACTAAAACAAAATTGGCTTGAATGCGACCACCTTGTGCCCAAATCACATTATTATAATTTTGGATATAGATTTGACTCGCTGGAAAACAAAGTCAAAACAGTATTAGAGTTTTTCCATAATAAAGATAATCTAAGAACATTATGCTACAGATGCCATAAGGAAATAACTATAGCACACAGAAAGCAAAAAGGTTTGGTTAGTTCCACCGATTAAAGATTACATTTTTTTTAAAAACTGCTGTAATTCTCGATGCTCATATGTTGAAATGTGGGATTAAATGTTGATTATATAAGTATATCGAATAATACATAAAAAAAATCCTACAAATATATTAATAAACAATTTTGCTGTATATAGTCTTTAGAGGAAAATCCCAGTTAAATTGAGTAACTATGTGGCGGATCAATACCTTGAATTAAAAAAAAGGATTCAAGATGATCATCAAAGAATTGATGAGAGTTACAGAGTGGGTGTAGAGGTCGAGGCCTGCTTACTGGATGACAAAGCAAAGCCAGTAAATGCTCATCCTTTAATTAAAGAGCTATGCTCTAAATACGATGTCGATTCTGAATACGGAAAATGTCAATTTGAAATAAGGACCGATCCGATATCGATGCATAATCTCTCTAGCATTAATTCATTTTTTGAAGGATTTTTGGATTTTCTTTCCATCTCCGTAAAGAAGGTTTATAAAAGTAGAAATGTAATACCAGTTTTTTTAGGCGGAAATCCATCTCCATACATATTTAAAAGAAAATACATAACAAACAAAGAGCGATATCATGCTTTATACAATGAACAAAGAAAAATACCCGACATAGAGCTTGAGGGGCAAAAATTCAAAGCCCGTGATATAGCAACGGCCATACAGGGATTTCATCTGCATTTGCAGGGAAAGAATCCAATTTATACCACAAGTATGTTCAATTACATACTCAATTTAATTCCTTCAGCTCTATTAATAGGATCAAACAGCAGACTGTTTGCAGGCAGGTTATTCTCTTTGTACGCACCAAGAATTTATTTATACAATCACTCTGAACAGCAAACATCTGGCTTTCCCGCTTTACCTAGGTATTTGGATAAGTTGGAAGACTATATTGATTACATTACTTCTGGGAGTAGAACAAATGCAAAAGACTATTTTGGTTTGGAAAAAGACAGGCATGATGATCTTAGAATTAGGTTAAATTCTGAGTATTACCGAGTTGAGACGAGAATAATGTCTGTTCAGCCAACTCCAAAGGAAATGGTTGCAATGATTGAGTTTTTCATTGGGTTCCTTTACAGGTCTATTATGGAGAACAAGCCCCTAAGGCCTCTATCATCCATACGCGAAGAGCGGATGGCTGTAATCATGTCTGGCTATGAAGCTAGAACCCATTTTGACATTTCAGAAACAGTGAGGTCTCAACTACAAGTTGCAAAAAAGGGTTTGACAGACTTGGGTTTGGGATCGGAGTTTATAGGTATTTTAGATAAAAGGTTAAATAACAAAACTTCACCAGCAATTTATGTTTCTAGGTTATGGGAAAAAACATACAATGGGAATGTTACCCAAACTGTTTCGGAAATCATTCAGCATGTCTGGGAGAAAACAAAAAGTAATTCGCCCCTATTATAATTTACAATAAAAAAATATAACGTAATATGTTAATTTCACATAATAAACATACAATAGATTCATTACAAAAGGTTAAAAGTGATTAGCGGCTAAAACAATCAGTTTAGTATAAAGATGGGAGGGGTTAACTTTATGTTTTTTGTAAATGGAGGTTCGGGTGATTTAGCAACATATGACGACCACTCAGCCTGATAGTATTGTATTATCATCATCACTGGTTGATGAAAATATGGATAAAATGATATCTGACTTGCAAATCCTGATCAGGCAGCCCAGTGTCTCTGCGATAAACGAGGGGTTGGAAGAATGCGCTCTGGTTTTATCAAAAATGATGAATAAGGCCGGAATCAAAACAGAGTTATTATATTTAGAAAAACCATCTAGCATCAAAAATTACCAAGTTAGTGCTTTAACCGTTGCACCTTTGGTATATGGCGAGGTAAAATCAAAATCAAATCCAAACGGAAAAACAATCTTGTTCTATAACCATTATGATGTTCAGCCAGTCGATCCTATTGATAAATGGGACGAAAACCCTTTTAGCGGAAAGGTTGAAGGAAATATGGTTTTTGGTCGCGGCTCATCTGATGACAAAGGCGAGATAATAACCAGGTTGAAAGCGGTTGAATTCCTTTTAAAAAAAACAGGCGATGTTCCTTGCAACATAAAATTTTTAATCGAAGGCGAAGAGGAGATTGGAAGCCCCAATTTAGACAAGTATTTGTTAAAGTATGCTGAAAAATTCAAATGTGATCTTGTATTTTGGGAAAGTGGTTATATCGATGACAAAGGGCGAGCCATAATATCTCTAGGTCAAAAGGGTATTCTCAATGTCGAGCTAAAGGTAAATGGACCTTTGAGAGATGTTCATTCCAGCCTTGCCGTGGCCATTGAGAATCCAGCATGGGTACTTGTACAAGCTCTATCGCTATTATATGACAACAATGATGGTAAAATTTTAATTGACGGGTGGTTTGATGATGTGCAACAACCAAGTGAAAGAGAATTGAAACAGATAGCAAAAGAGTTCTTTGATGGTGATTCTTTTAAAAAAGAATATGGGATAAACACATTTGTTAATGATCCCTCTGGTTTTGAGCAAAAAAAATCCCTGGCAACAGCCCCAACATGCAATATATCGGGCTTATCTTCTGGATATGCAGATGAAGGTGTAAAGACAATTATTCCATCAACTGCTACTGCAAAGATTGATTTTAGACTTGTCCCAAACATGAACCCAAAAACACAATTCAATAAATTGGTTTCTTACATTAGGTCAAAGGGTTACTCTGAAGAGCAACTGGAAATATCATTCATAAGTGGTGAACCCGGATATAGAACGCCGCTTAATAATGAGTATGTTGATTTGGTTGTAGACGCTGCCAAAAAAGTGTTTAGCGACGTTATTTTAAACATCTCTTCACCTGGCACTGGGCCTATGTATAGCTTTAAAAACCTATTGAATGTTGATTCAATTTGCATAGGAAGTACTGTTTTGCTTAATAAAATGCATTCACCGAATGAGTTTACGAATATTGACTTGCTAAACAAAGCAACAAAATGTTTTATTGAAATAATTAGAAAGATGGCTCAATATTCATAGTGTTACTTATGATAACACAAACATAAATTCATTTGATTTCTTATTTTCATTTTTGTTGTTTGTGTTTCATTACAGCAGTAATACCTGTAATATTTTCATTTAAAGTTGCAAAAGACAATTCCAAAAAAAGTGTCGCGTTGCCTCTCAATCTAATACCGCTGCCTTAGATGTGGCTTTTGGCAAATTGTTTTTTTTGGCAATTTAAGAAACTTTTTTGCATATTTTGAGCTATACTATTCCATAAAGATTTTGCCAAATACTTTACATTTTGATTTGTTGAAAATTATAAGCGCCCTTCTTTAAAGAGGGGACATATTGTCGCATGTGCATAGTTTTAGACCGCTTTTAGGGCAAATTAATGATTATGATCTATGGGTTATAAAAAAATAAACTAACAGTGAATTATAATGTTTTTCATAAATAGTTTAAAGATTCGCGATGTCATATTTGTATTATTATCATTTTTTCATTATTGGTAACTAAAGTTATAACAACAACATCATCAAAATGAACATTAAAAGTAATGCGTATCAAGCATTAGAACTACTTAATACCGAACAATAATTGGGTTTGGTTTACACTTTTGTTGCTATTGCTGTTGGTATTGTCGATGAAGAAAGTTATGGGTATGGTAACAGATAGTGTGTTTTCTTGAGGGATTATTTGTGTAGGTGGGACTTCTGATTTTCCAGTAGTGGATGACATTCTTTCTTGATCAAGTGCGTAATAGGGTATGGGAGGATTGTAGCCATTGTTTTGAACAAGATCAATATTTTTCACCCCATTTATTAAAAAATTACCCTCATTAGATAAGATCTCTACTTTTTGAATTGCGTCAGTGAACGCATCTTTTAACAATTCCTTGAAATTTACGTTAAGAACTTTTTTGGATGAGGTAAACTCTATACTGTCAACACGATTAGCCCCACTATTTACTGCAAAATCGATAAATGATGAAATATTTGCATTTGAAGAAGTTGTTAATATTATCTTGTTTAATGCGGTATATGAAACAATTTTCTCAAAGTTATTGTTTGCGGTATCATAGTTTGGTCTTATTTCAAAGTTTGATGTTGAAATGTTTTCATTGGTCAGTCCATTATTTTTTAAGACTGTAGTTATTTTATCGATTTTTTCTGCATTGTTTTTTCTAGCTAGATTCGCATTAGCTTCAGTATTTTCTACTGCGAGGGATACCTTGGTTTCATCTGGTGATATTTTTCTTTCAGCTTCTCCAACCACAGATATAGTGTGTTTCTCGCCAGGAAATACAAAACCTTGAGCGTATGCTGAGGGCAGTTCTACCAGTAGTTGTTGTTTTTCCGATGAAAAAGAAATTAAAAGGGTAATAATCATGAAGAAGGTTTCATAAAAAATTACAATTTTTTGATTGCTGTCCATTATTTTAATTCGATGATCCATAAAAAAAATAAAGAAATTGATTAAAGATTTGTCAAGGTTTCACTGGCCCTGTTAACTTAAGCGTACA
>JADDOW010000090.1 GCA_016782225.1 Nitrososphaeraceae archaeon | reverse complement strand
GAAGGTGTCCTGTTTCTACCAATCACAAGGGAAATAGGCATCTTCAGTCTATAGATTTATCGTTAAGTGAACAGAGCCCTATAACCACAATGACATGTTTTAATAGAAAGGCTCGAGTTTGACCTTTTTTATACGACACTGCAATTTTCCATTTATGGAAACAAATATAAACAAATGTCTAAAATTATGATATTAGTTTCGTTTATTGGCCAAGATTCTTTGTAATTGTTTTTTTCATGCCTATAGTGACAAACCGCTCATTGAATTTCTCTTCTATAATGTCTTTTCTTGAAACTACGCCAATGAGTCTATTAGCATCTTTTTCATCATCTACCACAGGAACCATTTCAATGCCCTTTTTATCAAGTACATCTATAATATCCATAACATCAGTTTCCTGTTTTATAATCGTAGGATTTCTCGTCATAAGGTCTCCCGCCTTAAGCGTGTCTATATTTTTGTTATCTTTGATGGCACGGAGTATATCAATAATAGTCAATACGCCTATGACTTTACCATCATCATCTATTATTGGCATCCCATTAATCGAACGCAGAATCAATCTCGTTCCAATTTCTGTAACAGTGGCATTTTCTTTCGCTGCTTCAATGTCTATTGACATAATGTCATAAGCTTTCATACTATAACCATAAAATAATAATTTTTATACATAAATTCCTTATCATTTTTAAAAGCATGACTTTATGAACTACCTATTTGCTTTGGGTCTGCAAAAAAAATATGGCGTATTACTATTGAGAAAAAACATTGCCTACGATTTGAATGGCGAATCCTATAACCATAATTATGGCCCCTATTTGAGCAATTCTGGTTTCCTTAAGTCTATGCTTCTCTTCAAAAGGATTGTGTCCCCCTTTTGTTTTCGATTCATTTTTTATGGTTTCTTTACTTCTAAATATCCTTCCATATGCAATCAAAAAGGATGCAATAAGGTTGAAGATCAGACCTATAATGATTACATTATTTGCCGTTTATATCCCCTCTATCGCATATCCATCAGCATTGGAATATTTTATCCAATCTATTCTATTTCAAGGATAAAAATATTAAATTTAAGGATAATATCAATGGAACCCATCATCCCATCAGATGCTTTATTGCAGTCTTAATCAGCAGGCGATGTTATTAGAAAGGCTAGGACTAATGAATGTAAATAACAGCATAAATCTTATTTTTAGGCTCTGCAAAAATCAATATAATTTCTAACAAGATTTCAATTTTAAATAGGATGTCTATTTGCGTTATTTCCATGTCAATTTTCTATATTTTTACCGGATAAAAAATACTAATACCGTTGAATTAGTGTATAAAACATATATATATGCATACCCAATATTTCTTTTCCCATTAAAAAGATTAAAGCAACTTGATGTATAATGTATTTAGATAAAATTGAGTTTCTCTAATAGGCTTGTCAATTTAATAAAGCAAAAAGTAAATAAAGTTTTAGATAATCATGAAGATCCCAATGAAGCATTAGATTACTCTGCAGTAAAACAAGCAGAACTTATCCAAAGATTAAGGCGTGATATAGTACAAGTAGTCGCTTCAAAGAAAAGGCTGGAAATGCAAAAATCCAGAATATTGGAAAATATCAATAAATTAGGTGAACAAGCAAAGGCAGCAGTTAAAGCAGGTCGTGATGATTTGGCTCGACTAGCACTAGAAAGGAAAAATGCCAACCTCAATCAGATAAAAGAGTTAGACACCCAAATTATGGCCATACAAAATGAACAAAACAAACTGGAAAATGCAGAAAATCGACTCTCTGCCAAGGTTGAGGAGTTTAAATCCAGAAAAGAGATAATAAAAGCCAAGTACTCTTCAGCAGAGGCCCAGGTAAGGATAAAAGAAAACATTACCGGAATATCCGAAGAGATGTCTGACATAGGAATGTCAATGAGCCGTGCCGAAGAGAAAACAGAAGCAATGCAATCCAAAGCAATGGCCATGGATGAGATGATTGACTCCGGGGCATTGGTGGACTATACAAACAATAAAGACCAGATACAGGTGGAATTGGAAAAAACTGAAATAAAGAGCCAAGTAGAGGACGAGTTAGCTAAACTAAAATCAAGTATAGCCTAAAATGCAAGTCAATAGAATTACCGGGTCAATTGAAAAAACAAAGTTAAATTATAAAATCTTGGTAAATAGACATGAGCAATAACAACAACAATAAAGAGAGAAAAATCGTTAGGATATTAGGCTATGGTCAATATGTAGTAGATGATAACGTTATGCATGAAATAAATACTGTGGATAACAAAATTGTAAAGTTACTTGAAAGCGGAGAAAACGATGATTCGGTAAGGGCAGAATTTGAGAGACACCTTAAAGTTCTCAATATAATTGTAGAAGAAAAAGGCAACGCTATCGAATCTAAAGAAATAGTGCAGTCTGATGTAGTGATACCAGGTCAAGACATAACACTAGAAGAGGCAAAAAAGTTGTTTAAAGGTGAAGGCATTATCAAAGATTCAGATTATCTTTAATTACCAAAAATCTAAATAGGAAAAATTTTATTTTTTTTTTTTGCTTTTGTATCATACTTCCTTACTAGTACACCTACGAAGTTTTGAGACAAAGTTTTTTTATTGCTTATAGCAGACATACCAAAAAATCATTGCAAATGAATTATAACAAGACAGACCGAAGAGGAGAAAACATCTGTCACAAACAATAACATAATACATAACAACGGTGTATTGATGATGGCATAAAATGGAATATACCCTGTAATGAGATTTGGTAATTATGATTTAAAAAGGTATATCTCTAATTGGAAACCACGTAGAATAATCGTCTTCCACGGAGATCACACTTTTTAGTATTGATGTTGCCTGCAGTTCTTTTGATGTGTCACGGTCTGAATTACCGATGGGTATGTATGGGTAAAAGTTATTTGTTTTATAATTGTATATTAGGTACAGGTTTTTTTGGCTGTTGTATTTAATGTTATTTTTGTAGTGCGCGTTAACGCTATTACTGTTATCCAAAAATTTAAACTGAAATACAGCTGACAATATTTGGCCTGAGAATCCGTGTTCCTCTATAATATCACCAGTAGATGAAAGCGCAGCTGAAACATTTGTTATGATGTCGGAATGATGCGGCAAATCGTTTCCAGTAATTATAATCCACAAATAATCATAAGAGTCTGTAAAGATTTTATAATCAAACTTAAATTCTTCTTTAGAGACATCTAGAAAAGTTGTGCAATCATTTATAGTGTTTTTGAAAAGGCTTCCGTTGATTATCTTTATGCATAAAGCAGCGGTTCTTGAAAATTTCAAACCTAACTTTTCTTCAACTAAAAGACTCGCTGATGTTAGAGAAAATATAGCATCAGAATCATCATATTTTTCGTTGGAAACAGAATCTGTTTCAATTTTATTTAACAGTCTCTTAAAGAATTTCAATACATAGATGCCTCCATGTCTAAAAGTTTTTCTATTCTTTGTTCTACTGGTGGATGTGTTGAGAAAAGATTTGCAAAAGTACTTTTTGAAACAGCAGGGATAATAAAGAAGGCGTTATACCCTTCAACTTGCCTCAAATCCCTAGTTGGTACGCGCTTCATTGTCCCACTTATTTTCATCAATGCATTAGCAAGTTTTGCAGGTTTTCCAGTCATTTGTGCTGCCCCTCTATCTGCGGAATACTCCCTGTACCGTGATATAGCCCTGATGATAAAAAAACTAACCAACCATGTGACAAAAGCCACGAGTATTACTATCAAAAATGCAGAACCGTTGTTGCGATCCCTGCCGCCCCCACCGTAAAGGCTTCCAAAAAATCCAAACTGCATAATCTGCCACGCAATTGTTGAAAATAAACTCGCTAGTGTAATGACCATAACATCGCGATTTTTAATGTGGGTTAACTCATGAGCTAATACACCCTCCAATTCATCCGTATCAAGTATGTCCAATAAACCAGTAGTCACGGCCACCACAGAACTACCAGGTCCTTTGCCTGTGGCAAAAGCATTTGGAATTCTATTTATTGCGACAGCGATTTTTGGCTTGGGCAGGTTATTTCTTGAGACTATTCTTTCTACCAACGAGTGAAGAGACGGATATTGATTGCTAGTAACAACCTTTGCATGTGTGCTCCAAAGCACTATCTTGTCTGAAAAATACCATTGAGCAAGAATAAATGTAGCAGAAATTAGCATTATTGGAATAAAACCAAGACCCAAATACGCAAGGACGGTAATAAAAACAATATATAGTAAAGTAAGTACGGATAAACAAATTATTATTCTCACTGTAATACCGGTATCTCTCTTTTGCCAAGAATGTTCCATATATCTATTAATAATAAGGCGGTTTACTATTTATTCATATTACAATTCACCATATTTGTAATAGACAGTTATTATTTTATTAAATGCATATTTGACAAAAATATATAATTCCACCAATCAAAACCAACAGAAACAAGTAACCCCGCAAGTAAAGCACTTTAGACGAAATAAAGACACATATTACCTACTTTGAGTTGAATAACATATCCACTCTAACCCCCTTGAACTTTTCCTTCTATGCTTAATGAATTTTATAAAGTAAAGTGATTTTGGGCATCAATTTGATTTGGTCTTAAAAACTTAACTGATAGACGAATCATTGACATTAAGTTTTAGGTCTGATTATCTTTGATAGAATTTTAATTTTAACATTATAGATTGGATCTCCATTCTGCAAAAAGATGTCTGATTTTGAAATCCTGGTGACTGTACTTTTTAATTTTAGTTTTGCGCCATCATCATTAATCATATATTCATTCCATTTTTCTGAAACTGCATTGTGAACAATATCTATTTTGTAAGAGTCATCAAGTTCTTGTTTTGTGTAGAGTTTAGCATGAGGATTGCCTTTTGATTTTTTAGAAAAAATAAATGATTGTATTGATTGAAAGTCAAATTCATATTCACTGCCTTTGTTATCTTTGTCATCTTTGTGATAATTATCAAATTTTTTAACACCGGTTAAAATCACCCTATTCTTTAATCTGGTTCCATCAGATAAATCATAGGCATCCCAAAATTCTTTAATAACTTTAAAATCTAAAACGGACAAATCATTAACCATACGGATATTTTTTAACTATTCAATTTATATGTAATAAACATTTTAGCATTAATTTAACATTACGGTAAAAACAACTAATAAATTAAAAGTTTACAGGTGAGGCCAATATTGCCTCAATTAAAAAATATCCAGAAAATGTATTTCACACCTATAATTATTTTTTAACATGGTTTAACGCAAGGCATTTTTAAAAGCAAGCCATGCCTATCTTCTATGTGAAATATATCAAATCAGGATCAATGATTTTTATTATGGGCGTCATGTCTTTTTTTCTTCTGTTTGATTTTCAAACAAACGCTTCTGCAACATATAGTAATACAATTTCCTTCAATTTATCAAAGGGGTATGTAAACGGGGATATAAAATCATTTATCGCAACTGATTCCTCAGATAATCAAACCGCCGCTTCAATATCTGAAAGTCTAGGGCAAAAGATTAATTTTGCACCATTATTGGCGTCAATTCCGGACTTGTATTCTCAACAAGGTTATGACTTTGTTAACGGTATAGAGGGGAATGGATCTTTTGGATTTCAGATTCCCGTTGCATCCGCTATACCAGGAGAAAAGGATTACAGCCCACTGGTTCAGTTAAACTTTGTAAAATGGAATGATGACGCAGATGCAAGAATATTAAAATCCTCAGAGGAAATAGAGCAAGCCCAAAGAAATGGGGAAATTCAAATCATGAAAACAAGTATTGTCATAAACAGTCCTGCAATACAACAAGAATGACCCTCATATGCAGTGAGAAGGAATTTCATTATGGACAAAAATTTAAGATCTTAAAACCATCCTTTCAATAGACGCTCATTATATTTTATTTCAATTTATTTGATTTTTTTTGTATAATAAACCAGACATTTTGGTTTAGATATCTAATTAAATATTTATTCCATGTAGGGCATATAGTGTAGAAAAAACACAAACAAAGGACATAAAAAACATGACTTTCGTTCTGGTTATTCTTACCCCATAAGTGGTAAATGATAGATCATACAATATCAAATAAAACCAAATTCATTTTTGAAATTCATACTAATTGGTTATTAACGACCTTTGCCTAAGATATAAAGATGGAAAAATGTTGAATGTTCAAATACCTATCATTGAAAACAATTCCAAATATACAGTGGCACCTAAATTGCTCTAGATGTCAGATCCATACTCTACAATTTCGGTTTTTCCGTTAATTATTCAATTGCTAGACTTTTTTGGGACAATGGCATTCGCAGCTTCAGGTTCTTTCAAAGCAATAGAAAAAAAATCGGACATTGTTGGGATAATTATTCTTTCAATTGTTACAGGGCTAGCGGGAGGGATTATCCGGGATGTCATATTCGGAAGGTCTCCCCCAATAGGCATAGCAAATCCCGTTTATCTGTTGATATCCATTTCAACTGGAGTTACAATTTTTTTACTTTATCCGAGATTAAAAAAACACTGGAATCTTTTTTTGAAATTTGATGCAATAGGGCTTGGAGTATTTACAATAATAGGCGCAACAACTGCCTATACATTATTTGGATTAAATTTCCTTATAATCGCATTTGCAGGAGTATTAACTGCGATAGGTGGCGGAATACTACGCGATGTTTTTGTCAATGAAATACCAATTGTATTTGTTAAAGAGTTGTATGTTACAGCAAGCTTTACGGGCATAATAATTTTTTATTTACTTTTAGTTTTGCTCGATCCCATCATAGCTTCAATTGTTGGAGCAATATCTTCAACTTCAGTTAGGCTATTGGCGATAAAATATGGGTGGAATTTACCACGACCTAGAAATTAAACATCAGAAACAGATCCAATACAAAGAAAAAGGTTGATACAAAAAATGAACACATCTGTCAAAAATAAATAAATTCGGCTTAATGTTTAAAACAATAATTCAAGTTTTAGGTCACATAATATTTTATTTATATTTGTTTTATCGCCCTTTCGGTATATGAGGTTTGTTTTCAACTTTAATTATAACATGCTCAACCAAAATTTTTTTTGTTTATCGAATTATATTTTTGACAGCCACTTAAAAAATAAAAGATTAATTTATTTGGCAAAATGGGTATGTTAGTCCTCCTTATAAAGGCCCGGCCCCTGTTGGCAGCACAGCTCCAATTATTGTAGTGATAATCCAGATTACAACTGCAACTGCTATTGTTTTTAACCAGCCCATATTGTATAACCATTTTAATACAAATACCCATACAATACCTGCTATTGCAGCAGCTATGATGCCGGATCCGATTAGAATGTGACCCACAAAAAATATTACAGAACCAATTACTGCGGCAATAACAGCTGTTTTTATGCCTTCTCTTTCACCGAATAATTTTGTAACTAAGTAAATTACTATTGTAGAAATAATAATTCCTATTATAAAGCCAAGTACTCCCATGATAACTAAGATTAAATAATATATTATTTATGTATGACATGTGTTTTTATAATTAATACGTTATAATACATTTATTGGATATATTTCACTATAAATTGAACCTAGATGTTTTGGATTACTTGGGTGTTTTTATGCTATGTTAATATAATAAAAATGAAAATCAGTATTTTTGATCCCCCTATATCTCCAAACGGCTCAATAGGAGTATCACGTTATTTCGTTATCAATTCTTAATCATATTGTCAATTTGAATTTCAATTATAAAGTGTATTTAAAGAGGATTGGCTAACGCCCTAAATAAGCTAATTGACTTTTCCTATATCATTAATGTGTATAAAGTTACATCATTTCATAAAACTATTGAATCTTTGTTTTTATTCTCTAACAATAAATTATCTATTTTGACAGTACAGCATCTCTTATGAAATGCATTTCTCTAAAGCGACCTTATGCGGAATTACTTGCCAGCGGTAAAAAAACTATTGAAACAAGGGGATGGGCTACTAAATTCAGGGGAAGTTTTTTAATACATGCCTCCAAAACTGTCGATGTTGAGGCCTGCAAATATTATGAAATAGATATGGACAGAATCGCCAAAGGTGCGGTAATTGGTAAAGCAGTTATTTATGATGTAAAGAAATATCTAAATAATGATGAGTTTGCTTTAGATAAAAACAAGCATTTATCTTTAAAAAAACTTGTTAACAACAAAAACATGTATGGATTTTTAATAAAAGATGCCATCAAATTTGATGAAGCTGTGCCCTGTTTAGGTAAGATGGGTTTCTTTGACGTGGTGTATGAATTTTAATATTTGCACATTATTGTAATCAAAATTGATAAATAAAACCGAAAAATACCATTAATGAAAAAGGCTAAAATGCCTTCAAGGACTTGATTGTTTTATTTTAAGGTAAAATATTTTTGATCGTTTATATGACTTTTATAACATATTATGGCTAAATCAAGGCAATTACGATATTGAAATCGGCCGCCTGCTAACAACTATAGCGCCTCTATTTCTTTATCTAAATCAAAAAGTAATTAATTATTATAATAATTAATCCAAGACTTCTTTAGACATTTTTGCGGTCTGTATTATGTTCTTTATTTCAATATCCTTACTTTTGCTTAGTATTTGTGAAATAGACGGTTTAGCTTTTTCGCCAAGAATTAACGTTTCCTTTCCTTTTATATTTAAAATAACGGTCTTCTTATTCTCTCTAAGGATTTTAGCAAAATCTCGTGCGTCTTTTATCAAATCCCAAAAACTCAAAGTCTCATCTGTTTCAACCAAATTAAAAAAAGACAAGTCCAATACATCAATTACTATGTCTTCTTTAAAGGCCAAGGATAAAAGAGGAGATTCGTTAAAATCTATTGATATGTTGCCTCTTATATTCAAAAAAAACACTATATCCCTAGGCAGCTATATATTTTGATGAATCACTAATTGAGGTTGAACTTGTGCCTGTATTTGCATCTGTACCTGGTGATTGCTGGCCTTGATGAGATGATGATGTTGATGTTGTTGCAATAACTATTTTGCCATCTACTACCCATTTGGCACCACCCAATTCCTTACCACCAGGTCCGCGAGCTTGTGGAACATCAATTGTAAGATGATCAAAAGTATAAGTAACTGCAACATCTTTACTTACAAGCTTCTCTATAAGCTTTTCAACTATTTCTGTCATTTGGGATCCCCCTTTACTGCTACCATTACCTTGATTTGATGATGATTGTTCACTCATGTAATGATATTTCTTAACATTGTATATATAGATATATCCAGTGAATAGAGATAATTCAGGTTATTATTATGCCTGTGATTTGGATGATATGCACATCTAAAACAAATGTAATTTCAGCATTAGATTTGTTATATTAATGCAAGTATTTTATTTGGGATTAACTTATTTACTTTCCCTTTCTTTTTATTTGGGATATTACAATTTAATTTCGTTTTTACAAAGAGCACATAATCAAATTGAAATACCATGTTCAATATGCTAAAGAGACAATTTAAAAATACTTTTTGAGTTCTTAAACATCAAAAGTTCATATGACTCTTTGTCAAGCTCCAGTTTTTGGACAAAGTTGACATATGATTTCATATTGGATATAGGCCAGTCACTCCCATATAAAAGACGATGAGGATTCTCCACATAATTTAACATTTCATTTATTTTGCCGGCATAGTGTCTTTCACCAGATGATGTAAAGTTTCCAACAATCAAACCCGAGATATCAGCATATACATTTTTGTTTTTGTATAACACCTCCTGACAATCCGTTATCCAAGGATTTCCAATATGACACATAACGATTTTTAAATCAGGGTTGTCCACAGCTACATCATCTATATTCAAAGGGTGCGCGTACTTTATCTTGGCGGTGTTAGAAAACGCATCACCAGTATGAATCATTACAGGACAATCAAATTCCGTACACATATCATAGACTATTTGATATCGTTCATCATAGGGATAATGATGCTCATATCCGCAATAGAGTTTGATGCCTTTTATAATGCCATCTTTAATCCATTCTCTATAGTTTATTAAATCATCTGGGGTATGATTATCAATAGCATATCCCGCTACAACTCCAATTTTGTCTTCCACATTGTTAAGGTTTATAGATTCAATAATTTGAGAAGTTGATGGCCTATTTACATCAACTTTGTATGAAGACAGAATTAAAGAATAGACAATGCCATTGTCTTCCATGGACTCAAGCAATGCATTTAATCTCTCCTCTAGTGAGAGAACTTTGTTTTCCGTCTTATTAAGTCCATCATAATTATTCAGATGAATATGACAATCTATAATTGACATGTCTTATCAAACCACATTTTTCAAATTCCTGTATTGCGGGTTTACCCATTCTACAAAACTAGCATAATTCAAAGACCGTTTATCATAAAGGTAATTTGGGAGTATTTTAACGAATCTGAAACCATTTTTCAATTGAAAGGATAAGACCGTGTCTTTGAGTTCCCCGGCCACCACTTTCTTTGCGTATTCGTCGGTCGACATTGTTTTTGCAAACTTATGGTAATCATAAAGACGACCACCAGCTATTATCCTTCTCAAGTTCAGTTTAATAGCTAAATCCTTTCTAGAGTTATAAAGTATTGTTGCGATACCCTTATGGCGAAAGTCAGGGTGAACGGATATGTCTGCACCATACAGGCTATCCCCATTTGGGTTATGGTTAGAAAATGATCCCAGTGCAGTAATCTCATTCCAAGTGTGATCGGCATATTTGGTCTTTAAAGAAACTATTAGGCTACTGGAAGAGCCAACCAGCCTCCCGTTAACTTCGGCATACAACTGACCTTCAGGAAATATGCAAATATGTTTGTAAAGAGAATAAGAAGGCCACACCATGCCATATGCGGCCATATCGGAAAAAGACGCTTTTTGCAAATCTATTATTCTAGGAATATCAGCTTCAGTTACATTCCTTATTGTGACTTTATTAGAAATACTATAATTACAAATTCCTCATATTTATACCAATTTCCAATTTATCCTAATTGCTATCTATTGACTATTCATCATTCCCAATGCCTTTTTCGATAATCAAACTTTTTTTTATGGAATTAGATAATAATTTTTGTTGTATTTGTATTGGTACCATAATTAACAATAATAACAATAATAACAATAATAACAATAAAAATTATGTCCAACACAGTAGGAAGGATCTGCCATCAATGATTTTTAATTGGATATTCCAACCTTTCTTCCTGCATTTTTATTCCTAATAATATTGTCTGGATTGGAAAACCATTATCTGCTTTCTATTAGTTATGCATATACATGATAAATATATGAAATTCACCTTATCGTGGACTGTTAGGTATTGTTTTCTAATATTTTTAAAACAGTTAACCAGTTAATCAAATCCAAATTAATTTGGATAGACCTGTCTGCATACCCTGTGTATTTAGTTTTATTAATTTTGATTTATTTAATTTTTTTAAAACAATGTATTGAGAACAGACAAACAAACCAAATAACATAATAGAAGCAATTACAATACATGCAAATTGTCTCCATGAGCGTTTAACATTATAAAATCCGTAAAAGAAAGGCTGTAACTGAAAAGATATCCCAATGCAAAATAAATCAATATGAAATTAAATAGTCTTATAATCCGACAACGGTTTAGAAACATTTTTTTCATTGCCCACTACAAGAAATGCATATTTAATGCGTAATGCATTCAAACATGTTTATTTATTATCACTGTACTTTGTTGATTATTATAAAAATATGTTTAATATCCATAAACTTGGCAATAATAGTTTCAAGTTTCCTTTTACAAAAGATGCCTTCACTTTATACAAACATGTGACAGAACAATATAAGGACAATGTGGTACTTGATTATGTTAGGCAATTTATCCCAAACGGAATAAAGACGAGGATGCAATGGGAAACCAACAATTACGCGAATAGTAGTAACAGTTATAACAAAACAAAAAATGGTTCTCTGATGCTGCTCCTACATTGGTTCAAAAATGATTTTATGAGATGGATGAACAATAATCAAATTTGTGACAGTTGCAAAACATCCATGGATTTTCAATAAACAAATGGCAAATCTTGGAAGTTAAGGGCCGTGGAGCATTACATATGCCCTATCTGCAAATCATTTCTGGCATTTCCAAGATACGGGGGAGATAAAGGAGATAGCAGACAGTAGAATAGGAAGATGCAGTGAATGGTCCATGCTGTTTGGGGCTGTACTGAATTCCCTATCAATAGAAACACTGCTCGTGCATGACTTAACCATTGCTGGAATGAATCACTCATAGATGGAAAGTGGACGCATATAGATTCAACTCTAGAATACCCCATTTCAATGGGTCATTTTGACTATTATGAGAAAAACTGGGGGAAGAAGTATACTTATGTTTTAGCGTTTTCCGATACAAATGTAGAAGATGTTACCATCCATTATACACAGAAAAGCCATAATGTTCAACAAACAAGAACTAAACACAAAATAGACAACATTATGGATACCTTTAAAGAATACTATTTGAGTATCTAAAGTAGAGGCATTTCCCTCTTTTTGCAGCGTTTCTTTCCAAAATAATAATAAAACGTTAGTTAAATTTTGGATACCTGACTTAAATATTTGATAAACTATTGATCAACATCATAATTTAATCAAGCTACATTTATGCATAAATAAAAATGTCTCTTTGAATACTAGTTTAAGATACATAAAATCGAGAAAAATTAAAATTACCAGTAATAAAGATCATTTGGTCTAAAAACATAAACTTTGATTCGAACATTTTAATTAGAGAGATACAGAGTAAGATTTCCCCCTGCCCCTCCGATTCATAGTTTAATTGGAAAAACCACCATAGTATAATTAATGCAGAGTGCATTTATCGGCATCGTCTATTTATGCATTCCGCCTTTTTATTAATTGAGATGATTTTTAAATCTTCAAATTAAATGGTTTGATCTACAATACCAATAGTTTCAATTTGAGACTGACTAATTAATTATACACATTTTCAATATAGTTGGGCTTATTAATACTTCCAGCATGAGATTGTTTAACTTAAAGATCATTTTTAATGTCGATAATCATCATGATCTCAGGTTCACCATATGAAACAAATGAGAAAAAATATTGGATCACTATATTAAAATAATGTCCCCCTCCAATTAGTATATGTCACAAGCAGAATGGTTTACCACCTATTTGCAGTATGAAAATCTAAAAGAAATGCTAAATGTTATACTCTACACCTCCCAGTCTTTTATGAGTATAACGCCTTTACTGTATAACATAACATATCAAAACAAGGAAATACTATTCATCCATACGGGCATAGTGGGTGGCGTAGTTGCCCACTATTATGTATTTGAAGAGAAACCAAACAAGAAATTTATTGAATTAAATAAAATGACTGGTAACTACAATTTTGTAGAGGGTGTTGGTACTAATCCTCAATCTATTTACATCCCCATCATAAAACTGGTAAAGTCTACCCTGATGTTTCCTATTGACTCATAGTAACGAAATTGATTAACATCATACATCAAATACACAATTTTACCATAAACGTAAAAATATTTATATAAATAACAGGTAAACCCATCGTCTTTTTCTTTATGTGCATTCCTTTAATTGACTATTTCAATCATTTTATCTAGTGGTCATGTTACAATATTCTTTGTCTCAACAGTCACATTAACCATTTGTTAAAATACTTCTCATAACACTTGAGTAAATCTCTATTGCATTATCTATTATGTTTAGATGTATGTTGTAGCATAGTGTAGAAAGAGTTTGCAGGAAAAATAACATTGGCAAAATAATTGAATGGATCATGATGAAAGTTCTTTTGAAAACCTACACAATATATCTCAAATCAATCTCCAACTATCACATTAACTAAAAATATAATGCTATTCAAAAATCAGATCACAGATAAAAAATAAAAAGAAATAGGATATAAAAAGTTAATCAAGTTTACTGTGAATTTGAGAATACATTATAACATCCGATTCAAAAACCACTGCAGTCACTTTTCCCCCATTAGAGACACCCTTAAGTGGTGGGTATTGCTGTCATAATTAATGAACCATTTCTCAGACTTTTTTCTGTTCCAACTCCATGCTTCTGTATCCTTTACCTTGTAGGTCACAAATGATTTAGGATCAATGACAATAATTTTTTTTAGGGTTCTTTTAGACGGATTTTTTATTGGATGTATTTCGTAATTATTCATTTCTAATCAATCACCTCATAAAATGCTATTTTGCCATCGGATAGTTTTTCTACCCCATAGACATTATCTTGATATTCTATATGGTAAACCTTACCTTCATCAAGATTTTTGATATCAACATCAATGAAATCTTTTACACCGGAAGTCATTACTTTAACTTTAGATGAAAGTACTAGTTCTGCTATTTTCTCAGAACCATCCATATTCATGTTATCTACACTGCCAATATTAGATTGAGGTATCGTTTTTACATTTTCTTCCCCTGGCTCATTGCTTGACATATCTCGTTGTAACCGCATTTGGCTTATAAGTGTGATTCATCCAGCTTTTCACAATTACAAATAATTTGCATGATGGAAAATGAAAGCAATAGGCAATCCTTTATGCCATTTTCGTGATTAGATGTATACACAACAGAAAAAGATACCAATCGCGATTTTATTTTTGGATTTATTGCACATATTCCATTTATAGGTAACGACAGTGCATATCCATTATTTTATTGTGTCCCATTAACCATTTAAGTCATTCATATGCTATTTGACAAAAACAAGTTTAAATTGAGTCCAATAAACCTATCCTGATATCGCAATATTACCTACAGTGTATAGCAGATTTTCAATTGTTACTGCATCAATTTCTTTTTTTGGTTACAGAATAGACATAACATCTGTTTAGTGATATATCTACTGCACTTTAATAAAAAACTCAAATTTAAAATCTTTGTTATCAGTGCATATCAAGTATTTATTGAATAAATATTATCTTTCTAAATTATATTGCCGGGTTAAACCAACAACTTTATATTTACTTTTTTTACTTTTTATTCAAATTAATAGAAAAACGTATTTATATTATTTTTCTAAAGTTTTTAAATATTGAGTTCCACTATTGATTGGCCTGCTATAATAAAGAAAGAAGCAAGAGGTTTAAACGGTGAGGCATTGGGTGAAGTAAAAGAAGTAAATGACACCGAGGTTACAATAGAAAAGGGGTTAATTGATAAAACAATATTATGCATTCCTAAGGAGTTAGTAAAAGATTATGACGGTCATACTTTGAGATTCAAAATAACCGAAGAGGATGCAAAAAATCGTTTTGCAAAGGATAAGCCAAATAAATAAAAACAATATGCTGTATTATCTTGCAATAATTTTTTGCAATAATTCCGGACTTATAGAGCATTTATGAATGTAAAAGGTTTTTATCATCCAAACAAAGCAATACACGAATGTAAAGCAATAACAAAAAACATCTAAAAAAAGGACTAGAAAAATTTTTCATGGACTAGATACAGTTTATTTTGATTTCACATTAAAACTTGAGATTATGTTAAAGATTAATTTATCTTTTTAGAAACATCAATTTGGCTGTAAGTTTTTGTATAAGGTTATAACTTTTACTGATCATTAGAGTACGTGGGCAGAGGCCGAAATATTATGAGTATGGGATATTATATTCTTAGGGTCATTATGGATTATAGAAAGAGGCGAAATAGGTCTATGAGATAATCAATAACTCTAATAGAATAAGCTTTACAAGTTATCATCTGGTTTTCTGATTATTATTAAACAAATTTATCATTTCTATGGAAATATATGTATATAAACTATTAACTTATTATGATGTAATGAACATGTCAATAACAATATTTACATCAATAGTAATAGCTTTTGCGCTTTTAGTAGCCTACTCAAATGTTGGAGCACAAGTATTTGCTCAGAACCAAACATCAGGTCAAAACCAAACTTTAGCAACCCTGACAGGACAAGCTCAATCTGAAACAGTAAATCAAACCACCATTCCAGCACAACAAACAACGGTCACAGTTAACCAGACACAAGAACCAGCTGGCAACCAAGCCCAGTTAATGCCCCTTGAAAATCAGACAGTACAACAACAATTACCTTCCCTATCAGGTTTAGAAAATAAAACAATGGTACAACCTATAGGCCCTGCAATTACAACAATAGTAAATCAAACCACTGTACCATTTAATCAGACAACTATAGAAACAGGAAACAGTACAACATCACCACAACAACAACCACAACAACAACCACAACCACAACCACAACAACAAAACCAAACTGCACAACCACAACAACAACCACAACCACAACAACAAAACCAAACTGCACAACCACAACAACAACCACAACCACAACAACAAAACCAAACTGCACAACCACAACCACAACAACAAAACCAAACTGCACAACAACTACAGGGACCATTAGAACAGTTGGGTGAATCTGTCGGTAACCTTGTGGGCGGACAATAAATAGAAATATTTACATAATCCAAACATTTTGTAAATTTATATAAATTTTTATTGTCAATTATTTTGTTTTAATATATTGTCATTTCTTAATTTAAAGAGAATGTTACAACCAATAACATGGTTATTTTCGTTAAGCGGCATCAGACTTGTTTGAATTTTATCTGAAAGCACAAAACAGATACCCATCCTTTAAAAAACTAGTGAACGACCTAATTTTGAAATGGAGTACACTCTCGGTACTGGTCTAGGACTTTACATCAACCTTAGGATTATTCAAAGGTTTAAACCCTTCAGATCTTGAGTGTTATATATGTAACACTAGCTAATAGATCTTTATGTTATCTCTATCCAAATAAGTTAATCTTATAACGTCTGGAGCGTAATAGATAACATGTCTACTTCAATAATTTGTCCTGTATGTAGACACCCAATCACTGTCTATCACCCTGTTGCGACACATACCAATGTTAGCATGAAGCCAGTGGACAACTCTATTTCTCAAATAACCGCATGTGTTGTTGTAATGACCATATAGAGGTATTTTGGCGTGTGCAATTGATTAACTTACAATGAAATGGTCTTGCAATAACACATGAATACAACATTATTGCAAGTCCCTGATTCACGCATACCAGTTGCCTGTTATAGTAACATATAGATATATCTATAAAACTTAAAGTTTTTGTTAAATCTTATAGGTTCATGACAAAATTTATAAATAGTAAACACCAACGGAAACCCAACAACTGATTTATCCAACGGAGGGTTCAACAGAACCTTTTTTATAATAAATTAAATGATATTTGTATTAGATAATCCATACAATTCAGAACATATGCTATTTATTGAATCAAATCATCATTAAAATTTTAGTATTGCACAATCCATCCATCAGAAAACTATTCCAGCATTAGAATATGTTTTATTGCATCATTTTAACTTTCAAGATAACAACACGATCATTATTATATCCTATAAAAAAGTAAGTTCTTATATAATAAGAACTATATATATAAAGATGGATAAATATGCAAAATTCATAGTTACTGCAAATGATATGACTGCAGCATTGCCAGTAAACACAATTAATGAAATTTTTGGAGTTGTGAAACAATAAATGGAAAAAGTATTTTCAATGTTAAAGTCATTTACTGAAGACAATGGCAAGCTAAAATTCTGCATAACTTGCGGTAACAGGGCTACAAGCGAAGCATTGTTTACTGTAGGTGACGGTGCTATATTAGTAGAAAAATACTGCGACACATGTGCAGAGAAGGAAGCCAGATAACACTTTTAACATTGCCGACTAGAATCCGAAATATACTGCGATGTTTAGATCTAGCATTCTGATCCTGATATTGCCCTTTGACTATCAATAAAAAAATTTATTTTAACAGCCATTTTTTTAACCCATCAATTTATAATTTAAGACAAAGTTAAATTAAATATTAAATAATAATCATTTGAAAAAACCAGCACATTTGATTTATAAAGCATTTTAAAATCTCGGTTTTCTTCTTAATCAATTATATTAATCCTACACTTATGATGGTCATCCTACAAATGAAAGTCAGGCTAGAAGATGGATTTGATATACAATATGACGAATATGGAAACAAGGATAAACCAATTCACATATTGTTTATTCATGGTCTTGGGTCATCCTCCATTGTGTGGCGAGACATACCACAAGCTTTATCAGAAAATTTTCACACTATAGCCGTTGACTTGATAGGTTTTGGCGGCAGTGACAAACCGGATTTAGATTACACCATAAGTTATTTTTCCCATTTCATCAAAAGGTTTCTAAATCAAATAGGAATAAAAGACTCAGACAAGATAGTTATCGTAGGTCATTCATTGGGTGGCTATATAGCAGCGGAATATGCCATAGAAAACAAGGAACAGATTGAAAAAATGGTATTGATAGATTCGTCAGGCATGCTAAATCGACCCACAGCCCTACTGGAACAATATCTAAACGCGGCAACAGAAACCGATCCTAATCTAAGGCGTATAAAACTAAAAAAGGTATTTGAGAGTTTATTGGCGCAATCATTTAGACTCCTGCCCATTCTTGTGGATTTGTTTATCTCAGTAATTGAAAAACCTGGGGCCAAGCATGCATTTGAATCCGCCTTTAAAAACAGTACAACAGCATCTATCACTCCAGAAAGGTTAGAGAAGATAAAAAGTATTCCTTGTCTTATAATATGGGGTGAAAAAGATAATCTCATACCCACAAATCATATCAACAAATTCAAAGAAATTCTCAAAGATGCTGAAATTGCTATAATATCCGATGCGGGCCATTCACCATTTGTAGAAAAAACAGCTATTGTATATCACAAGTTATTTTCTTTCTTAACTAATAATTCACATACCACATAGTATAATACATATCAATTGTTTTGAATATACTGCTTGCATTCTTTTTTTAAATACTATTATATTTCTTAGGGCTTTGATCAGTAAAAGATGGTTCTGTTGAACCTTCAGTTGTTTAAATTAGTTGTTGGGCACAAAACCAATCTTTTGGTGAACTGGAACAAAAACTGTTTATCCTTTGTTTGGATTAGTAGAGGCGGGTTTAACCCAAAAATTCTTTTGCTAGTCCCATCAGGCCTTGTTGTTGCCTCTAAGGTTTTCAATTTTTTTCCTTTTCTTTTTTTTTGTTGTCTTTTTTTTTGCAACAGAACAAAGGTGTACTTTCTATCGGGTTACGTTGGATTATGCGTTGGCGCGTCATATGACATTTAAATAAGATTCAGCGATAGATATATTTAAGGTGAATTCTTATAAGTCCGGTATACCTAGAGCTACAGGCGTTCTCCAGCAGAAATGTAACACCTTAGTAATACCATGAAGTTATTTATATAAGTTTTAGTCTAAAGGCCTTCGAATCGACATAGCTTTTCCACAGGAAGTTGTGATTTGCTACAGCGTTTATGCGCAAGGATGCGGACTGCGCCAATAGCGTAATCAATGACCAGCATATGCCAATTCCTGATTCCACAACAGGTTAACCCGCTCCAATGTCACAGACAGGAAAAGTCAAGGAGTTTATGCATGCATTATGCGATAATGCAATGATTTTACCGATTGTTGTACATAACCCAAACTTTTGGCTCTGTTTCACCCTTTGGCGTTGAGAATGGGTGTCTGGTTTTTGGCGGTTCCTAAATTTCGAAATGGCAAAATTGTCTGCAAACAGAATTTTAGGGAGCCAAAATATTTATTCCTAGTGGGCTTGTCGGTGGATTTTCTGTTGCATGTGTTTAATCAGGTATGACTACAGTATCAATATAACTCCAGTCTTCACATAAGGTCGGTTATCATAGTTTAAAAAATATTTTGCAACCTGGAAGACCCCCTAAATAATAAACATGACCTTTCTCTATGCCAATCATTGGAGTGGGAAAGTTTCGATTTAGTGTAAGGCACATGGTTTTTAAGGCGTGTATATCACTTGTCGATGTCATTGAAGGGGCAACATCGGAATAAAACTGAATAAAACGTTAATTTGGTGGCATGTTGAAAAATTTTGGATCAATGGGGGTATTGAAGCAATAAAGTCAGGATTGACTCAATACTCTGAAGTGATTGGATGTAGTTTCTGTTCTTAATGCTATATCTGGATAAAGATGATTTTATCTTGGATCTGATTTTATGGGTATAACTAAGCAAAAAACAAGAACCAAAAAAACTATTGATTCATATGCCGATACCGAGAGATCGTCTATAATCAAAATTAACCAACAACTATTTACCATCTATTTTAGAACACCGAAAACTAGCACCGCGAAGAGTGAACAGAATCTAAAAGACTAATAGAATAGATATTATTATCCAATATTTGATTTTGTTCCGGAAAGAAGATATTAAATATGTTTGAAAATTTTTGGAATATTTTTAGACTTTTTACTAAGAAATGAACACAAAGTAAACAGAACTATATTAATTATCCATTATTTTGATAAATAATTTTAATACCATATATTCTAATACACCTAATCAATTGGCAAATAGTCATCCATTTTAAAACAAAGAGGATATTTTATTAAGTAGATTACAATAAATCAATTATTTACGAAAACCAAAAGGTGAAATGTACTTCTTGTGGTACACTGTTCATATCTGAAACTAATGCTACATTGTGTCCATCTTGTTCAAAGAAAGTCGATAATATAGGCTAAATACACTAGTTTTTGCAAATCAATAGATCACATATATAAGAATTTCCATCTCCTTTTTTTATTTGTAGGCTGATGCATTCAAGTTTTTGAATAATTGGATCATTCAAAATATTCTTTCCATGAATAACAAGAGTAACAAATTAATGCGATTGTAATTTCTTTTATTTTACCTTATTAATTATCCTCTTCCTTTTAGTAATGGCAAAGTCATGTACAAAAATAAATTGATTCAGAAAAAAGTCACTATTCAGCACAGTTTACAGTTTAACAAATAGTCATCATTGCCTTTTACTTTGAAAATAAAGTTTTACGCAGGCACATAGATTTTCATACATAATAATTTATGTGGATAACATGAAAAGGTTTCATTTTCAATTTGGGCTAAATATCGCTATCCAAAAAGATCTGTTGTTAATTAGGCAGATTTTTTGCATTTTGAAAAATTACAAAATAATTTTAAATTGAAACAGAACAAAGTCATGCTTGTATGACAGACTAAATGAAAGATTTAATACTATAACCCATTGAATGCCAACAATCAGATTTTAGAAAGAGATAAGCCGTACTTCCAATCATTTTTTTCCATGTTGATCATAAATGACACTATGCTATCTTTCAGTATTTCCATGATTTTTTGGCCTTTTTCAACAGATGCTTTTTTTGGAGCACCTGTGGCACCAGTGTCGGTTAACTCATTGAATTTCCAATATATCCTAATGTCATCATTGGGCAAATTTGGAATAACTTGTTCTGGGGCATAGTTTGTATCAACTAAATCAGGCCTAACCGATAGCATTGCGGAGGTTTCAGATTCACCACCATGTCCAAGCCCTTGCCACACTTCAAAAAGACGTTTATCTTTTTGGCCAACCAATGACCACCATGACTCCAAACACGCTATCACCACACCATCATTCTCATCTTTTACCTTTCTTGACTCAATTTCAATAGGGGCAATGTTTCCGTCATGTCCATTAATAACAAGTATTTTTCTTACACCATTTTTTATGAGGCTGAGAAAAATATCCTCTATTATAGATATCATTATCGAAGGCTTTAGACTCATAGTCATTTGAAAGTCATTGTGATGGGAGCTAACTCCATATGGAATAACAGGAAGTAAAATGAGATTATTGCAAATAGATCTCGTATTGTCGTTTTTTGATAAATCATAGAATACATTTTCAAAAAGTTTCAGAGGAAAGATAAAATCAGAGCCAAATGGCATATGATCTCCATGGTTTTCACATGCGCCTATCACAAGAATTGCTATTGTTTTGTCCGTGATTGTTTCTTTAACCTGAATTGCATTCATCTCTCCTAATAGACATTTGTTTATGGGATTAGCCATATTGGTTTTAGAGCATCTTTGGTTTATACTTTTGAGTGCAAATCAATCCAAGCATGATTGATAATTTTAAATCTGTTTGTTTTGCAGTAACTGTCCTCGTGGCATTATCACTATATGCTGGCATTATACCTTACATACAGATTAATAACAAAAGTAGTTT
>JADDOW010000054.1 GCA_016782225.1 Nitrososphaeraceae archaeon | reverse complement strand
TGCTGGTTATCTTTTATTTAAAATATCTATTTGGCATGAAGTATGATTGTTCAAACCATAAAAAATTGATTTTGGCAGATTCCTGTTTGAACAATGATGTTGGGATATGGGTATGCTGACTCCTCCAATGTTGTCTTGAACCCAAAAACACACTGGTAGAAAAAAATCAGTGTTTGATGTTGAGTGTCTGTACCGAACCGCCTTCTATTCTGACATTGTCTAAAGATGTGCTTGACCCATCGGGAAATGCCGCCATTATTATGTAGTTTCCTAGCGGAAAATCGCTAAACACATATTTTCGTCAATTGAGACAAACTGGGTTTCCGTTACGCCTGTGCCTCCCTGCTCCGCTGCAATGACGGTTGAGCCCACAGATGGCAAACCCAGTGGCCCGGCCACATACCCATTGATGGACCCAAACCTGACTTATAGGTGGGCATGGGTTCAAATATTGAGCCAATGCTACTGTTGTTTTGCGTTGTTCCGCCGCTAAATAAGAAACCAACAATTAGGATGACGCCCACAACTGCGACCACCTGAGTTATTCCCCATTGGTGTTTTTTGACAAAGCTCTGTGAATGTTCTGTTGTGTTTCTGTCATATTGACGATACATATATGCATAATATGGGCTGAACAATATTTAACAACAAGGAATTGTTTGTAATAATTGAGTAAAACAAAACATTTGTGTTACAAATTGCAAATTGAAGCAGAGATTGGGCGTTTCTTATGGCTAATGGGATTAACTATGATTGGACATTTGTAATCCACTTCTTGGCACATTAATAATTTTCATATATTTTGGCATTTTGACGTAAAATGGTTTTTGTGGAAATTGTATACTCAATTGTAACCGATGCCACCAGTTAATGTACGGAATGGCAAACTATGGATCCTCAGACATGGCGGTCATAGCTGCATCCTCAACTCACTTGTCAACTTCAAATTCTGTTGCAACATCATTTCAGACTACAGAAAACATTCCGTTAGTTTGATTGTGCCACCATATCTTATTGGAATGGGGACTTTTATACCCATGAAGGAAATTGACATCTGGTGCAATCATTGAATATGTTGGTTTCACAATGACGCTATAATAAAATTTTAAAGGAGTGAATTTGTAAATGCCAATACCATCTTTTGTTAATTCACTCCTTTATATCAGTGGTACAAGATCCAGTTAACAAATGTGTCCATTGTATGACATGCAAAGGATTTGGTGTGTAGTGCTTAGGTGCGCTTGAATTATTTATTTGGTCTATGGCGCAGATTCACAGACATGATTAGGTAAGCCTAACTAAAATATAAACCTGTTTTTGATTCTCTGCTAATATAATTAAATGCAATCTCGCTTCATGAAAAGAATATGGTATAAAAAAGAAGGACAAAAGATGAACCACCCAATTCAATTGGAGAGTCTCATAGTGAAGCATCATTTCACAAACTCTATGAAAGTGTGGTCAGTGTCATCACACCGTCTGCCATTAGCAGTTCCAACAGCTTAAGCGGGTTGGCATCATGGTAAACCTTTGGGTTTTTTTTACGGCAACAAACTCATTTTTGTGTTTGTTATGGAGTCACCATAATTGGCATGAAAGCAGTCAAAATACTTGTCATACTCTTTCATCTGCTCTAAGAATCGCTGTCTATGGTCTTACTCAAAGATATGGTATTAATGATTGTTTTTTTATTTAAAAACATATTATTTTATACAAAAGAGAGTTGTCTCTTTCCCTGTTTTGGAATGGGGCTTTAAGGCCTGTGATGTAACAAGGGTTTTGAAATTGACAACTGCCCAACTGACACTTCCTGTGATATAAAAATACCATTGGCTGAAAAGACATTCAGAGGCTAAGTCAAACTGATGGGCGAAAAGGCGCTTTACGGACGGATCAACCCTTCACAACACCAAATGAAGACGCACCGATGGCTTTGGAGAAACTATGGGCAGACGATAAAAGAAACAGGATTTATTGTCTATACTTTACCTATTGATAAAAGATTGTCTGATATATAGTCATTCTATATAGAACTTTAAGGCACTTGAGTCAATTGAATAGTTTATTCAATTGTTATAATCGTAAGCAGTTAATCAAATGGAAAAATATTGCAAATAAACTCCCTTGCTTTTTCACTATTGGAAAAATTCTCCTGCAATGAAGAAAATAGGTTATCAATCATTATTTGATGGCACTTGATTTGGTCATTATGGGAAAGTTCTCTGTAACCGTCATGGTTAATTACTGCAATCTGAGTCTTTCCTCCTGTCTCCAGGTCCAATTGCTTCACCTCATTTATTACGTATGATGCTATTCCGACATTGTTTTCTGTAGATAAATCGGACAATTTCTTTTTCACTGAGGCATAAATTCTATCTTGTTGTTTGAGAACTAAACGGGCATAGTTAGAACCAGAGCCTATGGACACATAATCCCTGTTTATCTTATATAGATATGGAGAAACCTCCTTATTTTTTCCAATTGCTCCAAAACCCACCCTGTAAATATAAGGATCCCCGTTCTTTGGTTTTGCAGCTGCTATTGAAAGGGGGGAAAAGAATAACCTGGTGCCGGCATATCCGCACAATAAAGAATGGTTATGATTGTGTATTCGATGCATATTCAACACAATATTGGACATTTGATTTCTAAATTCTGATTCCAATTCAATTTCATTCTGTAAATGTTGCTTTAGTTCGTCAACAAATAATTCAATTTGGGAGGCATCCCCTGAGGCGCCAATACCGATGAAACTGTTTATTTTGAAAACTTTTTTTATGGTGGTCTTTACTTTTACTGATGTTCCTTGACTATCACTTGCTAAAATAATTCCATCTTTGGCCTTTATGGATATTACCGTGGTCATAAATTTTAGTATTTGATGTGAATTGGCTTATTTTAATGCTGCATGATTTTGGAGTTACAAAATACAAAGTTAATGGCCCCTATATTGTAAGTTGAGTCCTTATTAGGCGACCTTACTATCATGGGCAAGACTAATTTTGTTGTTTCCGGCTAATCCATGATACGGCAGTTACTGGGCATAGAAAAAAAATCTTCAAATGGTAATCTGTTCCACAATATGATTAAAATAAAATTTGGAGTTGGAAATGGAAACAAAGCCAACTGAATGTGAGGCATATGGAACCTAAACAATCCATTACTTTAGGGTAAAGTTTGGATTTGGAAAAGGCATTGGATAATTCCCAACATCTAGGTGAAGGATGCAAGCGGTATTTATCCATATCTCGTTAAGCAAACCATAAGGCAACAAATTAAAATAATTGTAACATAAAGATTAATAAGCTGCATTGATTATGCACACCTCTAACAAAGTTGTATATAATAAAGTTTGTTTAAGATCATAAAGCATGTCAAATATGAATTTGGCAAAAATCATGTCAATGAAATCTGTCTTTGAAACAAATAGCTCTTTGCAATGCCTGGTATGCCAGGAGTTAAACAACAACTAATGGTGCTTAAAAGAGGTGCAATAGCATTTGATTGATTTGGCCACAAAGATTGTGGAAGATGGAATGTACTATTACAAACATCAACAGAAATTGCATGTGGGAATATGCATGACAACCGTTGCATTTAGGATGCTATTGTTGTCAACCGAAATGCCAGCACTGCTTGGATTCAAGCATTCAGTCAATGGCCTTACTGGGTGATAATGGCATGCCTAATAGAAACAAGGAAAAAATGAATTCCAAATACTATAACAAAGCCATGAGAACGCCTGCATTAAAGGCGGCCATTGTGGAGCCTATTTTAGTATGTTGCATTAACGGAATCTCTATCAATGACCTTGAGCGTGAAATGCAAAAAGCAACGCCATTATCAATTAACAATCTCAAAAAGTATTTGCTTTATCTAGTTGATTATCACATTATCTCATACAATGGCCAAAGGCATGTGTATGCTATAGAACATGATGGATTTGACTTGTTGGACATGATCATGAAAGAAAAAAGGGTGATGAATGCTAATATGGATGACCTTGTAATTATTTTGGAATAAATGAGCCTATTTGGCTATGAATGATTTAATACTTTTTTGCCACCTCTTTACATATGTCTATTCTCTCAAAGGCAGAGATCCAATACCTTCCGGGACAAAAGAACGCTTCAAAGTATAATGAGTGCAAGTTAAAGTCCATTGTCTCCAGGCAGAGTTTCTGCTTTTCTTCTAAATGATATTCCATTGGTATCACAATGCCCCTTTATGGATTTGAATACCCTAATGAGCCGAGGCAAAACTGGGGCCATTTTTTCTCTTGTCCATAAGATGACCCCAACATTATTGTTCTCCAATTCTGACCAGACTATGCAGGGTATGCTCAATATGTCAAAACGTGATTCCTTGATTCAAACCCAAAAGTTCCCTGCGATTATTCGCAAGGAACAAGTGCAACGGAAACTACCTCTATGAGCAATAAACCCGGAGTTCTTCCGCTAAGCAGATCTCATACTGAGCATATATTTCCGAAATTAACCCAAGAACTGATTAGTCGAATTGCAGAGCGTGTGCACGAGCGTGCGATGAAACCATGGTAAGTACTAGTAGAGCAGGGCAGCAGTACAGTACCGTTTTTTGTAGTGGTCACTAGTGAGATCGAGATTTTGCGTCCATCCAGCGCCGTTGAGATCCTTATCACCGTACATGGCTCAGGCGAATTCACAGTCGAGATCAACATGCTCTCCGGCCGCAGGGCTCTCTTCAGAGCACGTGCGACAAAGCCAGGTAGCGTGATTGAACTGGACCGGCAATATAGGTTGGCTTTTCTGCAGGGCGATGCTGAGATTGGCGAAATCCTAATGTGGGATTTCATTCTCCGCAGGGTTGAGTTGGTGGCGGCCGGCATTGGGGATGTTGTGCTCATCGGTTCATCAAATTCGGCCCGTACGTTTCAGATCAAAGAGTTTCTGATGCGCAACGGACACCCATACAGCTACATAGACCTTGAACGCGATCAAGACGTACAGAGCCTGTTGGATAATTTCCACATTGTCGCAAGCGAGATACCAGTAATGATCTGCCAAGGCAAGATTGTGCACCGAAATCCAAGCAACAGGCAAATCGCAGACTGCCTTGGTTCAACGAACCAATTGACCAAACCCAAGTTCGCGATCTCGTAATCATCGGGACAGGTCCCTCCGGTTTGGCTGTGGCAGTATGTGGATCTGCCGAGGGGCTTTGACGTCCTGGTTCTGGAAACGAGCTCGCCTGGCGGCCAGGCTGGTTCAATCTCAAGAATCGAGAATTACTTGGGATTTCCAACCGGCATCTCGGGCCAAGAACTTGCATCCCGTGCGTACAACCAGGCGCAGAAGATCGGAGCGGAGGTGCTTATCACCAAGGGCACTCGACTTTCCTGCGACCGCAAACCATACGTTGTCCAGGTGGAGAACGGGGCACGAATTCCAGCACGCGGCATCATAATTGCGACCGGAGCTGAGTATAGGCGGCCACAATTGAAAAACTTGCTACGCTTTGAAGGTGCGGGTGTATATTACGGCGCAACCTTTTGGAAGCTCAGCTGTGCGCAGTGGGGAAGTGATTGTGATTGGCGGGGAAAACTCGACTGGCCAGGCTACCGTCTTTTTGGCTCAGAAGGCAAAGCGCGTGCATATGCTCGTTAGGTCTGTCGGTTTGGTCGAGAGCATGTCGCGCTACCTTATCCGACTGATCGAAGAGAATCCTTTGATATTATTACGGACGCACACTGAGATCGTGACCCTTGAAGGAGGCGGCGGTCGCCTCGAATCCGTTCGGTGGCGAAACAGCCAAACTGGGCATACTGAGGAGCATTACATCAGGAACGTGTTCATCATGGCCGGTGCTGATCCGAACACAAGTTGGCTCGATTGCTGCGTCTCTCTCGATGCCAAAGGCTTCATTAAGACGGGTCCCGATCTGTGTGGCCTGAAAGCGTGAGCGCTGCAGGCTGCCCCTTACCCGTCAGCCATACTTGTTCGAAACCAGTTTGCCTTGGATTTTTGCTGTGGGCGATGTGCGAGGTGGCAGCATCAAGCGAGTTGCCTCAGCTGTGGGCGAAGGATCAATTGCGATCTCATTTGTTCATCAGGTTCTCCGGAATGAATGTTGTCACATACACACTACTGATTGAATTCCTTATTGTCCTAGGCAAGCAAAAGCCATGTTAGCATTAAATGAATGTGCTTTAATCAAGTCCATTCTCCCAAGTCCGATCTCAATTTCTTTGGGCCAACAAGAAAAATCCAAAAACCCTTCACCTCGATGATCCTGTACCACCACATCATTAGTAGGTTTCGCGCTGCTTTAAACTTCTTTTGACTGCATTGGTTAATAAAAGACGGAAGAGGGCGAAAGCTCATCACCCAAATGTACCCAAATAGAAAAATGTTTGAAATCCATTTCTTTTTTGGTTATTAGATTGTCACAACCACAACTTTTTTAAAATCATTGCAAAAAATATCACACTATTAATGTAGCTATTCAAGCAAGTGTTCAAAACTGAGCAGTCACAATAAAAATATGTCTACTTATGCCTTAAATGTCTGGTTATGACCATTATTGGCATTCTTTTGAGTTAGTTAATTGTATTGGGAGAGGAAATTTGGTATTGGTTTTTGGTTTTTGATGTGGTGATGTGACTTTAAATGCGTTAGGATATGTTTATTGCAGTTGCAACATTTAACCAATAATCCATAAATACCAAAATATGGCTGATAGTCATTGTTATGAGCACTGAGGATACAATAAGCAACTTAACGGAGAAACAAAAATCTGATAGTAGACTGTGTGAAATTCTCTTGGAAATATTGGGCGAAAGAGCATTTCGACAAGACAAATATGCTATAGATCTTTTGAAAGAAGCGCAAAAGACACTTAAAGAAAAAGAGTCACCACAATAACGGTAAATAAACACTGATAAGATCAGATATAGTCAATAACTATGGCAGCATTATTAAAACCTGTTCTTTGTGTTTGTTCTAATTCTAGAATGGGTGTGTTTCAAACTCGTACAAACAAACAAACCATCTGCAATTTATAGTAACGGTGTCAAATCAAAATAGGCGCTAAGTGATGTAGGTTAGGTTAATGCCAAGAAATCATGAGACCGCTCAGAACATGGCCGCAAAAATAATGTCTGTTGTAACTGCACAAAATAAAAAAACTAACACATGGGTAGATACTCTTTGTGAGACCATTCACGCCTGAGTGGTTTTATCCTTTTTGTACGCGGGGGCGTATCCAACACAAACCCATCTGCCCATGACAACTGCTGCAACCAATCTACGTTCTTGATTTGATTATCCTAAAAACTATATCGACTTGTAATCGGTTATACACCGTTACAATTGCAATTTTTCAGTCTTACTTAATGCTATTCATAATATGTAGCATGGTGTTTTATGTGAGATGAATATTGAAATAGGCGGCGGCAGCTGAATGGTGTGCCACCGCTTTTGGGTTATTGCAAACTTGAGCAAATAATATTTTTATAATCCTGTAATCGCTAAAGACTATGACTAAAAAGTTATTGGTGTTAGATGCTATTATTGCAACTATTGTCTCAATAGTTGGTATTCATCTGTTTTTGGCCGTTGTACCTGTTCCGTGAGATTTTTGTGCTAAAGGCTATGCCCACTGGACAGGAAAAGAAGGCAATTGCAACGCGTTTTGAATCAAACAGCGCTAAGACTTACGCCCATTGGGATAAGAGGCAAAGTTTTGATTTGGACCTTGCGGCTTTTGCAGCAGCCCATCTGAATTTGCTCCAGGAAAGGGGAAAGCTCAACTTGGTGGTATGGGACGGTAGTAGCGCTCATTGTTTTTCAGCCTGAGTGTGAATATTTTTATTTGCAGTTTAGCATTTTATGCTATTTGTCATCCACCTAGGTATGTGTCTATATGGTGTCAAAAACAATTACACCAAACATTGCATGCTAAATGATGATCTGGTTTATAGGAGTTGGTAACTGAATTCTTGACTTCATTACCTAACTGAAAACACATTTGTATTATTTTGGCATAGTCGCCATATGATGATAATGTCATGGCAACGATGGTTATCAATAAAAAGAATAGGCGAACTGGTCGTGTTGCCCATGAGTATATCCCTTTATGATCTGCAGTAGGCCTGTTTGTTTACATTTGATATCATTTTTTTTCATTACGACATTATTTGGCCTATCCGTAGAGGAATATGGTCTTGATCTGATGTCCGGACTGTCGTTTGCTATACCGATATGTCTTGGTTTTTTTGGTTTATGTATTGTGACAATCCCTTCAAATAGTTGCCTGCAAAAGTTGTTACAGGCTGGGATGAGTACCATATGCAGCCCAAAACTTTGCAGTCGTGACAGGTTTTTGCAATATCCCATTCAGGTGCGTTCCATATGTCATCTATACTTTTTGATAACAGATCGTATGTGTTCTCTGGACTCTTAAACTTCCAGCAGGGAACCAAAACTGATCCATCGCCATTAACAAAAATACTTTTCCATACCCCACACTCGTCAAATAATGCGTGTCCGTTTTCTAGGATTTGCTTAAAATACAGGTCAGGGATCATTATCCTTGGTCTTGAATGCCTTTTTGAATAGTCAAGTATGCTTTCACAAACTCTGTTCATTGTAATCCTGTCTGGAAGAAGGGAATAATTGACATCTGATCTGTCCTCAACAAAAGTTAAGGAAACGGCATCAGATCCCAATTCCTTTGCCCTTTCAAAATAAGATTGATTGATGAATTCCTCTGTGTTGAAATTTGTTATAACGCTATTAAAGTAATGGGGAAAACTATGCTCTTGCAATAGCTGAAGGTTTTTAATTACTCTTTGAAAGGCCCCCTTGTTGACTCCTCTGACCTTGCAGTACGACTCTTCAAAAGCAGAATCGATACTGCATGTGATAAATTGAATATATCTTTTGAGTTCTGATATGTCTATGTTGTGTAAAAGAGAGCAGTTTGAGATAAGGGCAATAGGCATTTTGAGGCCATAAAGATACCTTACAAGTTCCATAAAATCTGGCCGAGAAGTTGGCTCACCCCCCTCAATTATTGACCAGATGCAATATTTGGAGGTTTTATCGAAAATTGTCTTCCACTGATCAGTCGTAAGATCATGCTTTTTTGCAAATTTTATCTGATTGATCTTATCAGGATCACCAAAAGGGCACATGGGGCAATAATAGTTACAATAGTGGGTAAAGCTATAGACCGCAATCAATGGGCGCCTTTTTTGCAATATCCTATTTCCTGTCCAATTGCTAAGAAGCTTAAGGGTGCGAATTGTATCGACAACCAATATCCCTATTGATTCCGTATGATAAAAAAACATTGCTTCATAGATGGCAAATAGTTTTTTGCTGTGATTGTTGCATAATTGTGACTACTGTTTCCATTTAAGCAGTATCTTCCGTATTTGCAGCAAAGGATTCTGGTTTGAACGGAATTGGAAAGATCTATTTGAAATGCACCTCAAAATGATGTGGCGCTTAGGGTGGGGTTGTTGTGGTCAGTGAAATTCTTGTTGGCTCGGTGGAGGAAACAGGTAGAGGGTTTGGTTTTGGCGAGTTATTTGTTGGTGCTATCATAGTGGGTATTGTTGGGAACGCTGCTGAGCACAGTAGCGCAATTCTCTTGGCAAGAAAAGGAGGGATTGACTTGTCCATAGGTATAGCGGCAGGCTCTGGCACACAAATTGCACTTTTTGTAGTTCCGATCTTGGTTTTTGCAGGAATTGCTCTAGGTCAGCCTTTCACACTGGAATTCGCCTTATATGAATTAGTAACTGTTTTTATGGCGGCAATTATACTCAACCTAATAGCTCATGATGGAAAAAGTAATTGGTTTGAGGGGGTGATGCTTTTACTGCTGTATACATAATCATTGCCTTGGGATTTTATTTTATCGAATGATCCTCTTTTCCATTATTTTTCATATCGGTTGATTTTGTGCATTTGGGTGGCAAATTGGGTCAAATTTGTTCAGCATGCCGCCCAGCAAATGCGCCCTGAGGGAGTTCTGTTTCTTGTGTGCACAAAAAGAGACAGGCATTTTCAATCTATAGTTTTTCATTAAATGAATAGAGCCAATAATCCAAATTAGCCGTTTTGAATCTATAAAATTTTTAACTCAATCCCGCATTACCTTTATGTTTGCCGATTAATCTTTTTTGCTACTCAATCTGTGTGCGATTATAAGGGGTCTATGATTTATGATATCTCTCTCGGTAAATGTTTTCTATTATCTTTCCTGCTAGGTTTTCTGTTCTGCTTTGATAGTCAAAAACTATCGTATATGTAAATCTTATCAAGCATTCTTTTTATGGAATTGTAGATTCTCTGAATGAGATTGTATTTTATCTCTGTTTTTTCATTCAGTTGCTCTATGGTGGATTTTGAGTCACTTCTGACTATGATGATTTGCCTTGCCCTTTTTAGTTTCTTGAATGCTCTTAGGTTATCGACAATCGCAAAATAGATTGCAAGCATTTCCATTCTCTAAACGCCAAACCTCTCATTTTTTATGGAGGGTCTTACCGTGCGAATTTTGCTTTTATTGGTGAAATGATTGTGCCATGTAATATAACCGGATGGAGAAGCGTCCGCATCAATTGCTATGCTTAGGACACGCAATCTATAATACAATAAAATTTTTTATATCTAGTTATTATGAATAGAGTTTATTTAAAAATACATTCAGATACATTTAACAAAAAAATATTCAATAACATTGATTTCATAGATAGTCTCATTATGGTTGTTGTCATTTTATCCAAGTAATGTGATTTACCTGAGTGGAAAACCAACTCAAATCTGTTGCACATGGCTCCGAAGCCGTTATCTATTTGAGTATTACAGATTGTACTCGGTCATAAAAATTTATTGGTTAAAGACGCTGATTTCTCTGTGACGGGCTTGCCGAACCCAATCTCACCATGTCAAACAAGATCCATAAAATAAAATTGAAATGGGCGGGCTTTTCTTCTTAACCAGAAATGAAATCAAAACTATGGTCAAATTTATTTTTCATTCCTAATATCAAAGCATCTGTTTTTGGCGGTTGACTTTTTGTATTCGGTAAAGTAATTTTTATTTGCAAGTCTTATACTGAATAATTATTGGGCCGACAACCACAATTCCTGTATCTGAATAGTAATGGATGGAAAACAGGCAAGTGCCATAGAATTGAGATTTGGTTTGTAGAACATGACGGCAGATATTATGTGTTGTCAGAACGCAAAAAGAAAGCGCATTGGGTTCAAAACATAATAAATAACCCGTTAGTTTCGTTCTCTGTAAATAGCAGAACTTTTGAGGGTAACGGAAAAATAATTGACAATGATGCAAATCCAAAATTAGTTTCAGATGTTTGTCTCCTGATGTTTGATAAATATAGGTGGAATGATGGCCTGGTTGTGGAGTTAAGTCCAGAGCGATGTATTGAATTTTAGAAACGCTAATTATGGCAATTTTATAGTATCGTACCCCCAATTAAGATAAAGAAACGGTTATGCAATGCCTGATGGGTATAATTCCCTAACCCCATATATGGTGGTCAATGATGGACCAAAATCCATTGAATACCGTAAAAATGCATTTGGAGCCCTAGAATCATTTATGGGCACACTCTAGTGCAGACGGTAAAAGATTGTTACAAATGAGGAGTTAAAGATATGGGGTGCAATTGTTCTTAAATCGGTTGAATTTCCCATGGGCAATCTCCGCTCACCTAAATCCATTGGGTGAATTTATGCAGATATGATACACCCTTTACATAAAATTCTGGCGCATTGTTTGGTCGATCTGTAAATAGTGGAGTTGCGAAGATTATGCCAGCCATTATGGATGTCTTTTGTGTGCTATCTATGGACATTACTAGATCCCTTTGGGCGTATTTGGTCAATCGCAACCCCCAAAAGGGATCTACCTAACTAGAAGGGGGGGGAAAACAAGGGAAGAATTGGAAAAAGATTTGAACACATAACAATATCCATAAAATGAGACCTAGTTTGCAATTGATCTGTTGTAGTTATTTTATAAAATGATTGCAATATGCCAAAATCATGTGACCTGATCAAGGGTCTGGTATTATTTGATAAAGCCTTGGAAGACAATTCGCATAGGAGGGAGTTAGCGCATATGTGCTATGTGTGCTTTGGCATCTATTCCCCTATTATCTGCATAATAACCCTGCGTTCTCTTGGTCCTGCGTCCATTTCTAACAACACTATTTGTTGCCATGTGCCCAACATAATGTGACCTTCTGTAAACGGTATGGTTAAGCTTGGCCCAATCAGGGATGCACGAACGTGCGAGTGTCCGTTTCCATCATGCCATGTATTATCATGCTCATATTCAATACCTTTTGGCGCTATCCTAGATAACATCTTTGGAAAGTCTTCCCTAAGTCCCGGTTCATACTCTATGGTTGTTATTGCCGCAGTTGATCCCGCAACAAAAACTGTGACAATCCCATTCTTTATTTTACTTTCTTTTACTGCTTTTGATGTTTGCTCTGTAAAATCCACAATATCGTTTTCTCGACTGGTTTTGATATGAATATTTCTAGTTATCACTGTCATGTGTGTGCTATCTCTATATTTCAAACAACTATAATTTGGGTCTTCAATTGGGCTACCCCAATTTCTGAAAAAACACTAATTTTATACCATCTGAACATTGATTTCAACATATTAGAATGAATCGGCATTTAATGACCGAATATGCAATAGACCTCTCTTAGATTACATACTCATGGAAAGAAGTTTCCATCTCCAAAACAATATTTCAGCAAGTATTTTTTATTTGAACAGTACAGTCATGTTTGTCTTGTTATCTGTATCTTTGACTACCATTAAAACAATCCCTCAATAGCATATGCAAGTACCATCGGTGACAGGGATTGTTTTCAAATCGGCATGACGGGTGGAAAAGACTATCCGTTCAATTAAGAAACCTATGGCTGGTGTGGAGACTGCTATTATAAAGGGCTGTCTGAATGGCTACATGTCGGTAAATGGCAATAAGATAGAGGACTGTGAAATCCCTACAGGCACTTAATATTTCTAACGGCAGCTTGGCAAGGTTGGCCTGCCTATTTCTTTTGATGATATGCGGGTTGTCAAAGAAAATAATAGCGGCCCAATATTGCTAACAGGGGTAGCCGCAAAGACTTGCGAGAAAACCATGGTATAGATGAATCTGTTAGTGAGGAGGGAAGGAAGGTATAGGGGAAAGCGACATCGATACCTAAATCTCGCCGCAAAACATTATCTTGGACATTCTCTGATTATGGACATACAAATAAATGCTCAATCATTAGGAATACCCCTAAACGTGTAAGACAATAGATATTTTAGATACTATGATGTAACATATACATGATTAAAATTTTTGTTTTATTGACAATTGCCGCATCCGTTCTGCTCTTCATGCTAAATCCCATTAATGCAGTAAGCGCTCAGGGAAACTCTACAGGCCCAATGTTGGCAAATGACACTAGTTTGCAAAACAAAACTGCGGTGGTATTAGAAACAGGGAATAACGAAACTGTTATAATAATAGGTGAATCCGAGGATAATGTGTCAACAACAAACACTGCTGAAAGAGTTGGCTCTATAGTAACCAATTTGCTAAATAAAACTGGTATCGTAATAAGCAATCTTCCTGAAACATTGGAAAGTGCTACCGAAAGAGGGGGTAATGTTATTTCTAATGCATCAGTTCCTGCAGGAAATATATTTAAGAACATAACTGGCAAAATAATAGGCATATTTGAATAGCAAAATAAAATGGGATAAGTCAAAGTAAAGATCCTTTCTACTATTGTCTCTCCTCCCTCCCATAAAGCGAAAAAACATTCCAAAGCCTCTTCTATTATTTTTGTTAGTGCCTGCGACTTTATAGCATGTGAATGCATCGAACATGGCCAGAATTTTAAATTAACGAATATTGTCCACTTTCTGTACACACCCTTATTTTAGTAAAACCCAACTTTAACGAGCCATTAGTGAAGTGCCTGTTGTCACCAACCAACTGGACCCTAGTTCCAAGCTGATTTTGGACTAGACGGTTAAACATGACAATCGGTGAGACGACCTTCATGATGATCAATCCCTAAAAAATAGAAATAGGGGTTTTATCATTTCAGAAAAAGCAGCAGTATCCAATCTATTTGACCAATACACTTACCGTCATCCGAGGATGGAAAATGCAAAGATGGTTGTAAGTGCCTGGATTTTCAAATGTTACCGCAATTTCATTTTTGGGGGCCAAGCAGGGGGGGTTTAACCCTTCAGGGGTTATTGTTCCATAATTTGCATATCTGGCCCAAGGATGAGCCAATTTGTTTAGTTTAAATCGAATCTGATGCCTGCAGGCAGCAGAAAAAGATCATACACCCCACACTAAAAAATCAACAATGGATGTAAGGCACTATCATTGGTGGGCATAACCAACGTGGTCATGGTCTTAGACATTGTAAAGGGCTAACATATAAGAGACCTGTATATTATCATGGATCCTTTTTGCTTTTTTAGATGACTGAAAGATATTTGTTTCACTAAATTACACAACAGTCTTTTTATAATTGAGCAGGTTGATCAGTGTGGAAAATGGAAAAGGGTCAAAAAATCATTATCATGGCATCAATAGCGATAATCGCCATAACCGCAATAGCGATCGCAGCCCTTTCACCCGGTGCTTTTGATGATCAATGTAAACAGAAGGCCAAAGAGATACTCAATAACCTGTATTCTATAGAGGGGGGTAAAGAGGAGTTTCTCAAATCTAATAGCCAGGGATTGCTTTCAAATGGGGGACAGGATGGTTTACAAAACTTGGAAAAAGTACTAAGTCAATGCCCTGTTTTGAAATCCATGCCTGAAGATGAGTTAGGTGTTAATGTTTCTGCCCTGAATATGGGTTAGATTTCAACGATTACCCTGGGACCTTAACAGGTGAGATCAAAATTTTCGCCGAACAAGTCAATCATATCAGTAACTATAAAACACGCTTTTTTAAAATTAGACATGATTTTATCTGGATTAAGTGTTGTTTGTGTTTGAAGGTCCAATTATGTTTTTTTTAAGACATTTGCCTCAAGAGTACAACTACAAACCGCAAAAACAACGAATTCGCAGAATGTGTTTTGAGTTCTGCTTTTTTAAGTTCAGAAGAAAAACGGCATCTTCATACAATGACCTTCCATGAGATAACATGTAGTAAAACAACACTCGTCAGCAAAGTTTGTTGGGAATATTGACTTTATGACAATGATGTGTCTCTGTCTGATTAGGCCACGTTATGGGCGTTAGGTGCTGCTGCTTTGTTTGGTGTTGCTATTATTGCTGTCATTTCCTATGCGTGGCATTTTCGCCATGCTAAAATGAGTCAAACCCGTCAGCATTCATGCCACCAGCGTCCATGCCTCCTCCACCACCACTCATATCACCTTCAGCACCCACATCACTGGCATCAGCACTTTCACTATCCGAAGCAGCAACCCCGGTGTCTTCGGCTCCACCAGATTCATCCGCCTGACCTTCTGTTTGGGCACTTTCAGATGGATTCATGGCCATTCCCATAAATGACATCATTGAGGCAAAAAACATTACACTCATTAATCCTGAAAATAACATCATGGGCATCCACATTCTGTTGGAGTCCAGAAAGCTTTGCATTTGTCCCCTTTCACCAGTATCGTATAGTTGTTGAAGATGTTGGGATTTGCTGGATAACTCCTGTTTCTTTGTACTTAGAATTCTCATTCCAGTTTCGGAAATATAGAGTTCTGTTTTTTTATTACTAAAGAAACCTCTTTTTATATCCATTGTTATCAGTTTTTGGGCATTCAGGTCATTTACAATTAGTTCTACCTCATCCTTATAGTTTAGTGACTCTGGCAATGCTGTCTGCCTTTTCCATGCCCCTTGATATTGCGTCCAGTACCATGAAATGGTTTTGGGCTTTCGTTAAATGTGTTGTTTGAAGACATAATACTATGGGGATAGAAAATTATTTAAAGTGTGGGTTGATGGCCATTTTGCTTCCAGCATCTTTGATAATTGAGCAATTTGCGTAACTATTGTTTTCAGAACTCTTTAATTAGGTTTTGACTGCCATATGATAGTAATTGGTGTGGGTGGGTTTTCTAAATCTGAACATCGGCAATGGAAATGGCTATATGAATAGACTACACTACCCTCTTTTGCTTCTCAAAGCATGCATTGCCAATAATCGATTTTTCCGTTACAATTTGTGATTTGTGTGTTTTTAAGCCGATGAAACAAACAAAATCCCTGTTTGTGGTTTGTTTATTATGTTAGTTGGAATATGGACCGATATGATCTTGGTTGTTATAGTTATCCGAGTGCTGTGTCTAATACCATCATTATCACAAAACCCGCCAGAAGACAAAGTGTTGCCAAGTCTCCGTTTCCGCCACTCTGGGACTCTGGTATTACCTCTTCCGCCACAACAAAAATCATGGCCCCTGCCGCAAAACTAAGCGCATAAGTTAGGAAAGGCTGAGCTAGGTACACAAAAGCAGCGCCAGACACAGCCGCAACTGGTTCCACAACAGCGGATAGCTGGCCATACCAAAAACTTTTGAGCCTGGTTAGTCCTTCACGACGCAATGGCATGGATACCGCCATTCCCTCGGGAAAATTTTGCAGGCCTATTCCTATGGCAAGGGAACTTGCCGCGCCCAAAGTGGCTCCTGGAATCCCTAATGATGCCGCTCCAAAGGCAACACCTATTGCCATTCCCTCGAATATTGTGTATGGTTATTGCAATAACCAGGAGGATACTCCTTTGCAAATTCGTCTTTGGGCCTTCCGTCGCAGAATCAAGTGGAATGTTAACATGCAAATGGGAAATGATCCTATCTGCTATCCTAATGGATATGCCACCCAATGCAAAGCCTATCGCAACAGGTAACCATGAAGGAATGTTGTTCTGTAGCGTGACTAAATCAAGTGCTGGCAAAAGCAGGGAAAAGAAACTTGCAGATAGCATCACACCTGCTGCGAATCCGAGCATACCATCCAGAACCTTTCTTTTAACCTCCTTTGTTAAAAATACCGATGCCGCTCCGATTGCTGTGAGAAGCCATGTGAACACGGTTGCAACGAAAGCCTGGAGGATTGGATTAAGTTCTGCCAATGATGGGAAATTCAAGGTGAAGCATCTGATTCAAATGGATATGCGTTTAATATGTCTTTAAAACAAAACTGGCCACTTGAACCTCGTCTGTCTAAATTCTGATTCTTACCGCAGAATTTTAAAACTATGATAATGGGATTGTTGGAGATATGTGTGTGTACCAAAAAGGCATAACATGAATATCAAACGGTAGTAGATGTGCCTCCAATTATTGGCTGCAGTTTTGTTTATTTAAAGTCAATGTAGCGCGTATTCAACTGGTAGTTTAGTGGATGTCATTTTAACTGATTGAATTGCTTATGGACTGCAAATTGGAAATTGGAAAGTGGATTGGTCGGTAATGGGTGTGTGCTCCACTTCTCATGACTGGGTTAGTGTCAGAACAGCAAAACATGCTTCAATTTTTTTTATTACTGCATTTTTAGCCAATGGATTCAAAGCTAGCAAGTGATTTCCATAGATACCAGGCGGCAATGCTTCTATAAGGTTTCCAGCATGAAGAGATTTCTAAAACATTTGAGGGACTAGGAAGTTGCGGTAAACCATACAGTTTCTGTACGGCTTTTCTTATCCCCAAATCACCTAAAGGCATTATGTCCTCCCTTCCCAAATGAAAAATCAGAAACATTTCCGCGGTCCACCTACCTATGCCCCTTACCTTAACCAATTCTGCTATGATTTCTTCATCCGCCATATCCGGTAAAAGGCTCAATCTTAATTCCCCTTTGAAGATTCTCAAAGACAAATCCTTTATGTATTGTATTTTCTTGTGTGACAGTCCTATTTTGGTTCTAAAAGTGTCTTCAGATGTCGAAATGATTTGTTTTGGAGTTGGAAGGGTGTTGTCATAGTGCCTTAAGAATCTGCTGTAAATTGCGTTTGCAGACCTTGATGAAAGTTGCTGGTAGATTATTGACTTTACCAAAGACTCAAAGGGATCCTTGTGTGTTTCAATCGAGTATTTGCCTATCGTTTGTATTAGATTAGATAAATTAAGGTCCTTTTGCGACAAAAAATCTAACGGGGGCTCATCATTCATTTTCCTATTGTTTGGATGTTGTATTTGAAGGGGATTAATCTTTTTCTCGTTGAAATATATGTGAAAATATGGATATTTTCATTGAGATGTGTTTTCATTTGGCAGGTCTTCAGTAATTGACATGACTTGATTAGCCTATTGAAATTGATTGTATCATTTGTATACACCGCCAAATCCGATTGGGGAAGCGAAACTTCGTTAATTTTGATTTTAACGGTTATAATGCAGCCAACAGGTTGTTTGGGTATGATGGATTGTTGTCATTGATATTTTTTCGGCATCACTATGTCATATGGTTTTTGAGATCAGGTCTTTATCTATTCGATTTATTGTTTTGGATATCATTTCACAGTGAGGTATTGTTTCTGTGATACTGAACTCATTGTTAAAGAAATGGCCCTGTAATGGAACATGTTTATGATACCATTTGAAATGGTGGTTTTTCATAATAAACATGAAATGATTCATAATGTTTTTTCTACTGGTCTCCATTATGGTATATCTTTTAAGTTTTGTGGGTTTTTGGCATATAGAAATACATAAACACAAAAATTTGATATGTTCTCAATTTTTTTTCTGTGTTCAATGACTGGCAGTCAAATCAAAATGCATATTGCGTTGTATTCCTTGTTGTTTTAGTTACTTTTTTTCCTCATGGATTACGACCGAAAACCTATGTCTTTGGGCAGCTGTGTGTGCAATATGAAATAATGTTTCTACACCATTGTTATCAAGTAATCAATAAAACCCAAAACGCCTCTTTTCATAATTTACAGTTGCCCTTTATCTTTTTTATTTATTATTAGCCTCTGCAACCTCTTCCATGCTTGTTTAGCGTTATAGTCCAGGTTTGGGTCATGTTCCACGTCTTTTGCTTTGCCATAAGCCCTAAACTGATACTCAAAACCTCTTTGGATTCTTGCTAGCACATCTTTTCTGTCTGTTCCTACGATTACGCATTCGGTGTTGTTTGGCTGAAAGTCATAGTATATCTCCTCATCTACTATCTTGATTACCCCAAGGTGAATGTCTATTTTAACGGGCTTGAACTCCACACCGTCAATAGGGTCGGGCTTGAAAAAGAACTGAGCCAATGTTTTATCTCATTTCATTTGTTTTGGGGCATTATTAATATTCATATCTTTACCGGATTTTCATACCATTGTACAATGGGGTCGTTATTGGGCTTGCTTCTGCCGACATGAAGCCAATACCATGTCACATAACATCGTAGGGGTATAATAAATTACCTTAGTAACACAATTATGAATCCGATGTTATTTTTCAAATGAAATACGTGATTATGCTTGCTATTTAGGGCAACCTCCTTGAAACTAATTTGGGGCTTGCATTACTTTTAGTATGTTTTAGCACAAATCACAATTGTTTTCAGGGAAATGATCATGAAAATATCCAAAAAAAACCCTCGTTTGAAAGACACGTATTCAGGTCCTATTTGAGGCCTACTTGAGTTTAAACAAAGAGTTTGTAAATCCCATGCTCATATAATGCTGTTTTAAGTTTGTTATTGAGGGAAGGTATTCTGAATATTCCCAATGTGTGTTGCATTATCCATATGTTGTGTCACTAGGTATAATTCAAATGATGTGTGATATGTTTATAGTGTGCTAGTAATGCTTCTAACAGCTTTTTGTTGCCCCCCTAATGAACCGAATTCCTTAAAGAACTTTCATGCATTCGTAAATTATGCTAATAGATATCTAAAAGCATTTCATCCATTCAAACCTTGTCATAAAATTAAAAAAGACTGGGCTTTAAAAATTGTCTAAGTATAGTCTGCTGCCGCTTTTGCCTCTTCGCCTTCTCCTTTGGTTTTAGGTCCGGATTTTTTTGTGCCTCCTTTTATCTTGTCTACGATGTCTTCGATGGATTCTTTTATTTCTGACATATGCTTATTGTAATTAGAGCTGGATATAAAAAAATAGTGTTAAATGGCAAAACCCATACTTGGATCCCTATCTCTTAACTATTCGCAGAATTTCAGTACCTTATACATTTTGTTTCCTTGCAGTAGTGCAGGAAATGCTGTTTTCAAATGAATTGGGCTTTTAGCAATAAATCAATAATTTCGTTAGGGCCTAGTATGCATAGTGCATTTTTGATATTTGTTTCCCTATCTGCCCCATAACGCCAACTTCAATCTTGTCGATTTTTGGCCAAGCGGCAGGTAGATGAGGTAAAATCAAAACCACCCAAATTTATTCAAATAGATAAGTGTTGGCTAAATAAAATCCATCAGTGTGGGTTGGTTTTTTTTTGTATCGCTGTGCAGTTTTTTTGTTTTAAACTGCATGCTTTTTTCGATCAGGTGCGGAAAACCAAAAGACATTCCCCTGCTCATTGCTGCTTCCCTTAGGTTTTCGAGTATGGTGTTTGAGTAATGCTTGTCTGCAGCCAGATTATGGCCTTGCCTGAGGGGCTCAATGAAATGGTATAGCCTGCTGTATTCTTTGATTCTGTCATCTTTTTCATTACCAAGAAATCCAAAAATAGTTTTCATTCTTTCCCATATGTCCGCTCTTAGCCTTAGCGTTGAACCAAAAACGTATTGGACCCCTGCCTTAAGGCCATTGTCAAGTATGGATTCAATATCCTTAGGGGGGTCTGTAACAAGTGGAACAATGGGGTCTATATTTATGGCGCAGCGAATTCCAGAATCACTGAATTTCTTTATTACCTCAAACATTGCTGATGCAGGTGGAGTTCCGGGCTCTATTGTTCTTCTGATGCTTTCACTGCATGTTGTAATTGACCACACAACAAAGCAATTGTCTTTGTATTGTTTATGAAGCTCCATGTCCCTTGATATCAGTGTTGATTTTGTAAACACATAGTAAGGGATACCGTATTTCTGCAAAACTTTGACGCATTTTCTTGTCAACTCAAACTTTAGTTCTGCTGGCTGATATGCGTCCGTGGCTGATGATATCATTACTGGTTCAATGGCCTTTGATTTCCATGCTTTCAGTTGGTTTTCAAGAATTTCGGGTGCATTACTTTTGGCGTATATTTTATCGTAGAATTCTGGTGACCAGACATATGTTGCATAGCAATAACCGCATCTGTGATGACACCCTTGATACAAATTCAGGGTATGGCCTTTATAGCCCATTACCGTAAATGGGTGAAGCACCGATTTGCTGTTTTTGGTTTCAAAATCGGGCGCCTTCTTGCTGTACCACAGACTCATTATAACAATTGGTTAATACAAATATGGAATAATTAAATTAAATTAAATTAAATTATATAAAATAATGCTGTCAAGTGGTTTTGGACTCGGGTTTGGTCTCCTAGTCAATAATAAGCATAAAAACTGAGACTCGATGGTTATAATTTGGTGCTCTTGGATGTGCTTGTTGACCGCTTTAAATGACCTTGGACAATCTTTCTTAGGCAGCATGACTGTGACTCTTTTTGTAGTCTTTTAGTGTTTCACATGCTGGTTTCAGAATCACTTTCCGGGTGACGACAATCTAGATGGATGGATATGCATTCACAACCGACATTCTTTTTCTTACTCATCTTGCCTTCTTGTTAGTCGTTATAAATTACACTAAGCAAGCCCATTGCCCTTAGGCGACTGAATTCCCCAAAGATGCACCGGGAGCCAGGTGTGATAAGATTTAGAAACTGTATTGCCTCTGCTGCCATGTCTTTATCATTCATCATCTTTGCATACCCTTACTCCAGATGCTTGCGGTCTCTATAGGATCGTATCTCCATCCATATTTCATCGTCTTGGTCAGCTGAAACGGTTTTGAATATGTTGACAATTCCATCATATCCTCAGTGCTGCTGAGCTGAAAAACCTTAAACCTCCGGACACCGTATTCCTTAAATGTGTCAACAACGCGGCCATTGAGCTGCACAATGGCTTCGTGATTCTTTTTGGGTGATCTGTAAATGAAGAAAAGAACATTACTCTTATTTTATTCCTGCCTTCTGCTTATCTGTTTGACTTATAGGCAATACAATAAGAATATTTTTGAAAATGTGTATGTGAGTAAAAGTATAGTAGGTATTATCTTTTGCCGTAAATGGATGTGTGTTGTTTATGTGATTAAATAATGGCCTCAATAAAAAATCTACTTGCGAATCGAAAACGAATGATGTGTTTTCAGTAATATTGCTTTAGTTTATGGCCTGCCATCGATACCCTGTCTTGAGATGGGGAATGGTTGAATTGGGCTGTGGATTTGTGGTTATGGCAGATTAGCAAGGAAGGGATCATCTTTTTTTTATGATGCGTTTGAATTAACCACTACATATCTGTTTATGTCGCGAAGCCAATCGTCTTTATATATATGTAATATTTTTGTTTAATTATAGACAGGGAAGCATTGTATGCTGACCAATTTTGCTTTAAAAAATAAATCGAAATCAGTGGTACAAGGTCTACCAAATGTTAAATAATCTTCCTTAAGTATATCTACGGTTGATTATTATTTAAATCTAAACATTTGTTTCAACGTGAACGTTGTTTTGTTGTGCCAGGCTATTGCTGATGCTGCTGGTCCTCCAAACACGCAATTTCAAGAAACATGGATGCGTAACACCATCATCCTATCACTGTTGCAACTGCAATTAGGTGATCCCCCACAACAAAACATTATTTAGGGAACAATGCTATATCGCCTCGGCAATATGTCCCGTAGAAGAATTCGTTCTTTTGAGTTTGTGTTTGCGTGTTGAATGGCGCTGGATATCATACAATTGATTTTGTAATGGAGTTTTCCAAAGCCTATTTAGGTCCGAAGTTGTGGAACTGAACTTTTTGCTCAATTGTCTGTTTTTAGCATTGTTGTCCCGAACAAAACCTTTTTTGCAATCTGAAATTCCTTGGCATTGGATATGCGATGTTGATGGATTGGGGAAGGGGGGGAGGCGGTAGAGGACTCATGTGAATCTCTTTATCTCGATTTGAACATTTTCAATTTGAAATGCCGATTCAGGCTATCATGTTGAAAAAAACGCAATGCAACTTCCAGTTTTTGTTACACGGAATGCCATGCCCCTATGACCATATTGGGTTGCTGTAAAAACAAATGCCCAAAGCTAGTGGATGTTGATGCCGCATCAGATTCTCACAATAATTGCAGGACCATTTGCATTTTCCCCTTCCGTTCTTTGTCTTTTGCTTTGGCACCATGACTGTCACTATCGTACTTTTCCTATCTCATTTCATCCATGTATACTATTTCCTAAATATGTCCATCAATGTCCTCAAAACTGCGTTCATACATCCATCCATGGTCTTGTGGCTCTCTGTATTCTCTGCCCCCAGCCCCCACAACCTTGTTTATCATCTGGTCAACTTTTTCTCTGCTTTCGACAGACAACGCCACTATCATCTCTGTGTTTTTTGCAGTGTCGCAAATTTCTTTTTTGGTAAATGTTTTAAAAAATTTTTCGACCAAGAGCATTACGAATATGTCTTCCCCAACTATCATGCATGTTGCATTCTCGTCGGTAAACTGGGGATCAAAACTAAATTCAAGTTTGGTAAAGAACTCTATTGCCTTATTGAGGTCTTTTACCGGTAAGTTCAAAAAAATTTTTGTGGTCATTGTATCAGAATGAAAAGTGAGGACTATAAACGCTTTGACCTTAGCAATATTTGCTTTGCACCTCACAAATGCATCAAAAATGGATTGTTTTTTATTCACACCCGTAAAGGGTCCCAAATTGCGCTTAAGACTGGAGAAATACGCGCTCTAAAAAAACCCAAAACTGTAAAGTCCTCATTAGATTATGAAAAAAAGTAAAAATGGGAATTGGAATGGTGATTGGGAGCTTAAAACAGATACGTATTTGGAATAACTGCATAAATAATTCTTGTTGTGTAAATAAAGGAAAACAATTGGTCCAAATCAAAGATTTGATAACATGCATTAAACATATGCAAAATCTGAAAAAAGAAAAGGATTCAAAGATAATGTTGTGTTTTATCTATTCAAAAATAATGCCATGATTTTGTTTATGTAGATGGTATGTGTGGAAAACCATGGGTATTTGGAAATTATGTAATTGTAGGTATAACCTGATGACAACAAATCAAAAAGAATTGCAAGTCTTCTAGTTTACTCTGTTTTAAAGGCGGTGTATTTATATATTATAAAATTTTAAGTTAAGCTAAACATAATTATATTTTTTACAATTATTATTTGCAAAACACATGATTTATTTAGATGCCTTTTCGCGCGACAGGTTTATCCGTTCAACAATAAGGGTAATTGATGCCGCAGCTATATTCCATTACATGTGGAAAAATTTTGTTGAGAGTTATGGACCTAACTAAACATGAGTATGTTTGGCAAATTGCGCCTGTAATTCCAAATTGTCAAAACCATCTCCATTTTTTATTATGGTTACATGGTTCCTTTTCATTGATCTCACTGTTAATTGATGATGGCTATGTCAAATTAGCAACCTAATAGGCAACTGCCTGAATGGCAATGCAAAATAGTATGAATGCCAGAACAAATTGCATACTATTTTGGGGTTTTATGGTTTCCCTAAAGGACAAATAAAGATTAAATAGTCTTGCAGATCTTGTGATTGGTTTATGGGTTTTGCGTATACATATCTCCTTTAGATGTCCACAATGAGTTTATTTTTCGATATTTTTCATGAAGGGAACTAAAGTTACATGATATTCTATTTATAAAAAACAAATCCTTGGCTGTGGATTGTTGTTATGTATTTTGTTGTCCACAACATCAGTGACACTTGTGCGCAACACGAACTCTATTTATTTAAAATTCTTAAAGATTGATTGTTGGTCTTCTTTTCCTTCATAAGCATGGAAAATTAACCTCGGAAACGAGGATGGGTTGTCTAACACTAATTGGATGTTTAGGGATACCACAAACATAAAGAACTAGATGTCAACTCTAAATGTATGATTGATGGCAAGTTAAAAGTTCTGGTTTTGCGGGAAGCCTAAGGACAGGCTCTTATAATAAGTCTCTCTTGCGTGCTGCAGCCGATTTTATGCCAGGGGATGCAAGTCTGGAAATTTTCGACATCGATGGTATTCCTGCATTCAACCAGGATATTGAGGGAGACATGCCAGAGAAGGTAAAAGAGTTTAAATCTAAAATAAGGGATGCAGATGCAATTCTGGTTGCAACTCCTGAATACAACTATTCAGTGCCTGGAGTTCTAAAAAATGCAATTGATTGGGCCTCAAGACCGTATGGGGACAATCCATTTGATGAAAAACCTGTTGCCATAATGAGTGCGTCTGTTGGCACGTTGGGTGGTGCGAGGGCTCAATATCATCTTCGCCAGATATTTGTATTCCTAAACATGTATCCGGTCAACAGGCCAGAGGTTCTGGTTACATTCGCACAGGATAAATTTGATGCAAATGGCAGGCTAGTTGACGAAAACACACAAAAGTTCTTGAGGCAATTGCTTGAAAACCTTGTAAAATGGACCCGGAGATTAGGAAAATAGACAAAAAACTTTATTTAAAATTATGCAATTAAATGGGGACTGACTGAATGTTCAAGTAAACAAAATAACGCACTATTGTCATACCTAGCTTTATCTGTCAGACTTGGCACTGGTGATGTTTTGCAAACACAATCATAAATAAACCTAATACACTAAAGGCAATTCTGATAACCGTCGTCCCCATCTGTAATAATGGTGAATATGCAATTGCCGGAGCCTTTCCATTGAAACTGCGATGGTTTTCTCTTTCCCGCTTTTAGCGCAAAGGGAAATAGAGGCAACTTTGAAAATCTCTTGCCATTGTAGGCGCTAATCTGACACATCAACAACAGCATTGATAATGGCGATGATGATTGGTACATCTGTCTGTAGTCATGGCAGCAGGGCTGGCTACATGTGTTGAAATATGATTCGGATCTAGTGCTCTTTTTTTCGTCTAAAAAGTTTATTTCTGCAACAAATAACATTAATGCTTGGTGTAAATTAATGGGTAAACAGGAGAATATTGAAAATAACAATAAGGGCATTCTAACAGACGAAATCATTAGATTCTTTAGAGGAAAAAATTTTGGTTTTTTAGGCACTGTAAACAAAGATGGTTCACCACAGGTCACTCCCACATGGATGGATATAGTGGAAAATGAGGACGCCAAAGGGTGGGAAATTCTGGTGAATACTGCCAAGGATCGAATAAAGCAAAAGAATGTGACCAGAGATCCGCGGGTGTCGATTTCATTTGTTGATGAAGATAACCCCTATAGTATGGTAACCATTAAGGGAAGGGTAGTTGAACAGACAACTGAAGGCGCTGATGAGCATATAGATAAGCTTGCAAGGCGATACCTTAACGCTGAAAGGTATCCATCTCATTCACCCGATGTCCAGAGAATTATTCTCAAAATAAAACCAGAAAAGATATTCTATTTGCCACCTCGATATACAGAGTATTTACAAAAGGGGTAATGAAAAAAAGGATTGATTGTTATGGTGCCTAAAGATGCTGCGCCACTGCTCTGCCATTGTTAGTTTGGGTAATGTGGATAATAATGGCTTGAATGCCAAACCAAAAGGAAGATGAAGGCTAACCCCATTTACCATGTTCATACCGTGTTTGACTTGACTTGATGATATGCAGTTCTATTGCGGTCTTTGATGGTGATTCTGTTCCATCAATAAACTCATTTTTTTGTGGTGTTTTCTCTTCCTAATTGTTGTTACTGTTTTGGTGCCATAAAATCCATCGTGATAGGATGTTTCAATATGCTGTTTGAATATGCGTTTTATGGGGATGGCCATCTTGTTGTAATAACCACATCTAGGATGGTTGAGTTGAGTTGAGTTGAAACATGTTGCAGGCTATAAAAATGGGGATTTTAAAGGGTTAAACGGCTGGCTGATATAATGTTACGGTGGTTCATATGGTGGGCAAAACTATCTCTTTAACTGTATGTCTTTTTATGCTGGGTTAAGTTGCATAATTCACAAACTTATCATAAAGTTTAATTAAGATTTATAATTCTATTGAAAAATGAAAAATAATGACTCCAAATCCAACAACATTCATAATGGAAACTCTCCTGTGCGGGTCTTGGCATTTCTTGAAGCAAAAGAGGGAAAAAGGCAGGAGTTGCTGAATATTCTTGTTCCCATTGTTGAACCCTCAAGAAAAGAAGAAGGAAATATTTCATATGTCCTAAATTCTTCAACTGAAAACCCAAATGAAATCATGTTTGATGAGGTGTGGTCAAGTAAGGATACATTTGTCAAACATTATGAAAGTCCGCAATCGTATAAAAACAGGGAAAGAGTGGGTGGTTTGTTGGTCAGACCAATGGAAGTTAAATTATACACGGAAATAACCGAAAAACACATTTAATCATTCTGTATTGTAAAATGGTCTAGTGGCCATCCATAACCCCCTCAGCGATGTTTTGATGAAACAAGGTAACAGGAAAACAATATGGTGATGGGGGTTGTTGACTAACGCGAAAAACCGTTGATAGTTGATGGCTTAACACCAATATGCCTCTGAATCTGAAACCTTACTATAGGTTTGTGGGTTGATAAATGTACACAGGTGATTGTGTTGTCTATAACAAAGATTGCCATGCCTGTGGTGAACCCATTTGATTGAACCTAACTTTTATAATGCGTCGTCTAAATGAATTGTATTTGAAATCGCTATACTCCATATGATATACATTTCCGCTCCATTAAATGATGTGCTAAGGGAGAATAGTGTACAAAAAGGTATGGGGTCATTAGCATGGAACCCACATACATGTAGTATAGCTTGGGTCGACCGGATCTGGCGCTACTGACCCATATCCCCAGAGATGATCATTAAAAGGATCTGGCTGCCCCTCACTTCCTACCCATAGCGCTCCAACATAAACGGTGGGGCCATATGGTGCTTTACATCCATTACTGGAAGGTTGGATCTCTTGAGCAGTGCGGAACCATGCGTTTATTAGGGTTTGACCTTCTCGAGCATACTGAACAATTCTTTGCCCTTCATGTTCAGTGTCAAAAGTAACTGCACCATATCCCATCAATGTGTGTAAGCCGTCAAATATACCATCCCAGCGGTTTAGTGCGTTTCCTCCATCCTTTGCTAAAATGTCATCTTCCAATGGACCGCTGGCGGCAATAACTATCCATTCTAAATCTTGTTTTCCCCATCTATCATTGGATACCTCAGGGGAGTTCCCAGTTGTCACTGGTGTTAAATATCTTGGGCTGCAATCATTGTGACTGAAAAGTTGCCATCCGTCAACACCGGCATGGCCTGTGTAAAATACAAAATCTGATGAATCAATATAATTATCGTCATTTCCTGCCCAATCGGTATCCCATGCGTTACAGTCTCCCCAGTTGAAGTTTATGTTCCATCCCGCGTTTTTTAGTTCATCCACAACTCCTTGAGCGTTGTTTCTGCTGCCACTCAGGCCACCAGTTTGGCCTATCCAGGATATGCTTGCCTCATATGGGTTGATGGAGATTAGCCCCCTTCTTTTTCCGGTTTTCCAATTCCAATTCAATGGTGTGTGTTGCTTTGAACGGCTAGGTTGGGGTTCATAGCTTCGGGGAGTCGGACCAAACCCTGTCGCAGGAATGGTTATAATCCTCAGTGGAAACTTGTGGTTATCGATGTTACAAGTACTTCTATAGGTCCACACAGGATATAGATACTGTTGTTGATGCTTGTTTGGATATGATTGGGTAAAAGTGTATGCCAGAGTGGCATCAAACGATTCTATGTTTAGTTTTTCTGTTAGTTTTCTAAAGTATGTGTCAGCTATTTCTCTTGGAACATAGTCTGCATTGGTCTCTGTGGATTCCAACGGTTGCCATGAGCTGTTAAATGCTATAATTTTTCCTTCATCTCCTATTGTTACGCCTAGCTTTGCACCTGCGCCAATAATGGGAACGGCGATGTCTGCTGCCGTACCACTTTCGTTTTCTGGATCATCATCTAATATGATTTGAAAAGAATACTGTATCCTGAAGTCAAGCTGCCGATCCTCTCTTTCACCGTTAATTCTGTTCATAGTCGATATGTAACTACCTGCAGGTTCGAGCATCTCTATCGCAAAAAGGTTGTTGTTGTCGTCTTCTTCTACATGGGGAAGAAGGTTGTTTTTTATTATAAACTCATCTGCTATTTTACTTGCATTTTGTTTGTTTGGTAGATGTGGGTATAGTTTTGGATTCCATAGATATGTTTGATCTGCTGCCCATACTGCTCCACTTTTGTTATCAACGTCTATTAGATGATTTGAAGATCTGAGCAATCTGCGTCCGTTGGTTTCCTGGAGAGAATAGTTGCCTATTTCAAATAGTCTTTTAGCCAAATCATCTAATTCATAGTTATTAAAACGCGTGTCAGTTGATGTTGCAATACGGTAGATGGGCAATGATTTCATCATTCGTATTCTATAATGCCCTAATATCATCCTTCGAAAAACCAAAGAACCAATACAACTAGGATAAGGGCTTTCGCCTCTAAGATGGCGTAGGCAAGCAGGCAAATTTTGTCTGTTACTAGACATTCTAATTTTTATTGGATGGTTGGGAAGGAAGAGGAGGAAGAGGAAGAAAAACAATACCTCTCTACATAAAGGCTTTAATTCATTATGGCACCTTTTGTTTGTCTTTATCGCATCTGTCAGTAATTCATATGCTTTTAATGAATAAAAACACAATCCAGATGACTATTGAAAAATTTCGTTTTAGTCGTATTTTTTACAGTATGGCAAACTTTAATATTTTAATATACGTATTGTTTTTCTAATGTCGCAACCTCAATTATGTGAAAACTGTCAAAGAGGTGTACACCATAACCTGCAAATAGTGGAAAATTGTGCCTGTCCGTGCTCTAATGCCGTCAGGGAAAGTCTGCACCCAATAATGTAAAACTTCCTCCCCCAAAGTTAAACACAATAAGGATAGCAGGGATGGGGAAGGCTAATAAAATATGCATAAGCGGTGCCACTTGAACTGGTAATAAGTTTGCGGGCCGCCAAATAATGTGCTCAACTAACTAATTACTTAAGCACAGTGGGTACTGAAATACACTGACTACTAAACCCGCGGTGGGTGACTGTGACACATGAGAGTGAACATGGTTTTAAGACGCAGTTTCTCCAGTAACCCATTTTATCAACTGTGGCTATAATATTTTAATATCACATATTCTATAATGATGGAAGACAAATGAATTAGAAAAATGAATTGTCTTAGCTCTTTGGAAATGGGGGACCATGTGTTTGTGGTGTATTCTAACGAAGAGGCTAAATTGCGTGATTGCTTTTCTTTTCTTAAATCAGGTTTTGATAACAATGAATTTTTTTTTATAATGATGGATTCTTTGTCTAAAGATGAAATTATCAAAAGAATTGCAAAAAAATGGAACTTTGGCAATGTAAATGATTTCGAGGGTCTAAAAGATGACATTATAATTACGACCCCAAAAGAATGGTATTACCCTGATGGTGACTTTAATACTTATATAATTCTAAAAAAATGGGAGTTTGCTTTTTCAAATGCCTCCAAAAGGGGTAAAAGGGGACTTCGAGCATTTGTAGATGTTACTGCGTTTTTTATAGAGGGTCTCGAAAATGCATTGATTCTATATGATGAAATATTGGAAAAACAATTCTCTTTTTTTTTATCTATATGTGCCTATAAAATGGATGACATAAAAAAGATGACCCCTCAGCAATACGCTTTACTAAACACAAACCATGGAATTTGGGTAAAGGACTAGTCATTATCATAGTTATGCTCTATATGCAAATGAGGGGTGATTTCTTTCCTCGCCTCAATATCCTATGTTGCCAAAGACTACTTTGATGTTTATGTGGGGGATGGTTGAGAGGTTGTCTTAAAAAAGTACATGAATATGTGTATTATTGTGGGCAATTTGGGAAATGTTGTTAAAATGCGCTAAATGCCAATCTTAATTCATTTATATATTTATTTATGCTACCTAATTTATGGCTGCCAAAGCAAAATGCAAAAGATGCGAAAGAGGTTTTGAAATTCAGGGAATGGCTTTTTTAACCGATAATAACCTTAAAACTGCAAACACCACAGAATCCAAAACTGAAGAGCGGTGTCCCAATTGTGGGTATATAGCAACATATGACACAAAAGAAATACTTTGGGAAACTTAATTTTGATCCATTTTATTGCCTTCTTTTAGCTAAAACCGTTATTTTCATCAAACTGCTTTTTTAATATATATCTCTATGTCTGTGTGTTGTGGTGTTGTGTTGTTGTGGATGCCTAAATAACGCCATCTAAAGATAAACACAACCGTTTTTTATATTTGCCTCATTTGAATTATGCATTTCTTTTATCTGACTCTTTAGGGTAACAACCTGATTTGCCTATTTTTTTATATTGTTATGCTCAGTGGTTATTGAGTAAACAAAACAAAGACCAATTTTTTTGTGTCTTGTACCGCCTTTTCTATGCATGTGGTTTTGGAAATCTTGTCAAAGGCGATTTTTTCTTTATCATCGTGTCATAGGTTATTGAGACGTTTTCTGCTGACTAAAAGGATGTTTCAAAACCTATCCAACTAAAGATTCCGGTAACTGTTGCGTCCTTCTTTGTCTTGTTGATTGTCATTATGAACATGGTGAAATATCTTGACAAAAAATAATTATTTAATCGTAATATTATGAGCTAAAGTAAACCGGGTTTTATTGCATGGTTAATACCCATGCCTTTATCAATGATCTCTGTTTTTGAAGCCCCACTGATGGCAATGACCTGTATCTTTTGCATTAATTGCCCAACAAATGCACATGGATCAATCATCCGCCCTTATAGTGTGATGCTTTTATAGGTGATTGATGCATTTTACTTCGCGTCGTACAATATGCATTGCTAGATATTCTTTAGGTATGCCGCATCTTCCTCAAACACTTTTTCAAAGGTTGATAACACAATTGAGCGAAGTTTTTCATCGTCACCAACAGTGGGGTCAATAGATTTGGATATGAATTCCCCTGCTACCACTACGTTGGTTTTGTTATCTGAACTTGGTATGTAGTATGTAAAATACGTTGAGCCTGCAAACGGTCCTTCTATAACCTCAAATGCAATACCTATTGGATAAAAAATGGTTCCCTTTGCCTTTATAGTTGTAGACTGTCCATTGATTTCTTCATCCCATCTGTTGGTGAATGAATGTTCATTTATCATGTCTGTAACAAGGTTTTTGGCGCGTGTATGGATTTTGGAGCCATCGGTAAAATGTGCTTTGGCCAATTTCGACACCTTGTCTATTGGTGCGTCAAAAATACCTTCCCTATCTTCAACAAAAACCATAGTTAGAACAGGCAATATGGATAATTAAATTTATTCTGATTTATTGCAATCTTTATTGTGTTTTTTCGTGAATTGTGGTGTGTGGTGGTGGTGGTGGTGGTGGTGGTGCTGCTGCTGCTGCAAACAAAAGAATTGGATATGATGATAATTATACGTCCTTCTTCTGGGTCTTATTGTTTAAGCTTACTGTCGCTTAATCCACACTCTTTACATTTAAGAGTCATTACCTTTTCTGTCTCTTTTTCTATGATCATCATCCCACCACAACATGCACATTTCATGTGTGGCTATATGGGTAACCTATTCTATAAATAATGTTCTAACATCAAAAAAAGATTGTTATATAAAACTAATTAAATGGAAAAAATTTTGCATATCTTGTATTACCTTTTCATGTGTAGTTTATAGTTTATATCGTGCTTGCCAAATCCTTCTCATAGTTTAAAACCTGTTTGCTTGCTTTTATCTTGCAGTCATATTGTTGTCAATTGCCACAAGCTAGCAAATATTGTTTTAATATTCTTGGCATATGAGTTGTCTAAATGATGGTTGATGGATTATTCTGCCTTGGTCTTTAAAATTGGAATTTGACGCTACGCTTACAATAAAACATTGTAGGTGTGAATATAGTATCTAACTCGTTTAAGATATATAGGCAAAGGACAGATAAAGTCATTATAAATGGCTTCAAGTTACAACTTGAGTACCCACTAAATCCTTTGGATAAGATCACGTTAGTCCATGATAATTGTCTATATGTTTTAATTGGCTATTCCTTTGCAATTTTGTGGTAAACATATGGCGCATTTAGTCATCTCCATACCTATTCAAACAAAATAATGCTATAGTGTTAGGCTGGGCCAATATGGTAGTTGGCCCAAGTGGTTTAGTGATGGATATGTTACGAACCTAGTTGAGAGGTTCTTTAAATAACAAATAATCACTATCAAAAATTAATTTATATTGCCAAAAGTAACTTATTCTAGGGAATGAGTTCTCCTAATGCCGTTAATGTTAATCCTAAAGATTGTGTTTATGGCTGTAACACCAGGATATACTGGAATACAATAACCAGTGAGTATTGGGAGATATCAGCAAAGAAGAAACATATTTGCCCAATTAGGTCAAGAAATAACAATAAACCTGTTCCAGCAGCAGCAGCACCTATTAACAATAACGCTGCACCAAAGCCAACCCATTACAATAACAACCATAAGAATGGTTATAACAGCAATTACAATTATAAGAAACCATGGACTCCAAAGTTTAACAACAAACAACCGATGGATAATTCTTTAGAAATACTGCAAGGCTCTTCAACTGATGAAATAAGAAACCAATATGAAGTGTTGGCCGATTTGATAAAAGAGTACAATGGTAAAACTCATGGGTCTCAGTCTCATATTCTTGCAAATGATTCTATGCAACTAATTGTATATTATGAAGTTCCTGAAGGAATGCGGGAGGAGCTAAAAAGAAAGTTTAAGGATTTCACTAGAAATGAGATAAAAGTTTATCCTCACCATCAGCAATAAGGGAATCCAATCAATGAATAAAAAAAGAAGATAATTTATCCGTCTTCTGTGCGTATGCTATGTCTTTATAATAAAAGATAATTGGATCGGCACCCAAAGCAGGTGAGCGGGATTTTTGATGTTTTCTAGTTGTTGATTGGTATGGGCTTGGTGTTGCTCATGCGCCCTGTTGCTAGTGGGTGTGAAATACATTGCAACAAAATATCAAATAAATAAATTTGGACGTATTGAAAAAATGTGAGAGGCTCCTGGATTTTATTATTTCCAATGTTTTGTGCTGTTTAGGAAAACCTGGCCATATTGCTCTCCAATATCTGATTCTGTTATGTAGGAAACATCACCTTTGCCAAGCAATTCACTTACTTTGAGGAAATAAAACTCAAGTTCCGGAGGACTAATCACAAGAGCGTGCCCACCTTTTTGCCCTACAACAAATCTGTGTGGAGTTCCTTTTGGAACAAAGATTACATCTCCTGATTTATCATTTAGTGATTTCCCATTCAAAATGAACTCGTAATGGCCTTCAATTATGTAGAAGGTTTCTGAACCTTTGGGATGCATATGTAATGCAGGACCCATATCAGGCGGATGGATTACATCCGGAATAGTATATCTACCATTTGTTTCAGAAGTAAGAACCTTGACGGTGAATGTTGCGCCGTGAAAATCAAATGGCTTATCCTTCACAGAAACCATTTTGGGTTTTAAGGATTTATGTTTTTTTTATTGTCGAAAACGAAAATTGTTAAGTAGACAAAGGAAGGAATCATCACGAGATTGGTTTTTTGATGTTTGTGATTATCTGAAACATCCTTTTTTTCCTTTTTCCATAAAATGCTAGGTAACATTCTCGGTATCCATTTAAATGCCGATGTCAAGTCATACCCGTTGAATTAACTTGGGATGGAATAGGAACCCATCCAGTGTATTAAATTTGATGTTTTTTCATTTGTTGCCAACCGGATCAGTTATATCTATTATTTATTGCTCAATCAATCTGAATTGATTACCTTTTGTTAAAGTGGGCTTGAAAGTTTCCAACAATGGTGAAAAGCCTTCACCATTTTATAACAAAAAAAAACTCGCTGGACTAGCGTCTGAATGTTGCGTGGAAACAAGGCCATCGTATTGGAATCCTTCCAAGATGTTTTTGGGATTCAATTAGTTTTTGTTAATGATAAAAGACAGCCACTAGAGCAGAGCAGTAATCAGTGTTATTGTCGTAAATGCCATCAAGGTGATGTGTGTACTATTATTCAAGTGGCAGTAATAGTCAAGACATTATGTGGTCTTTAGCCCTTTGATATCTCTTTCTTCATTAATGTCTTTTTGCATTAGCTCATGGATCATTTGATGAAGAGTTATCCCCCTCAGTTTTGCTTCTCTATCTAAATTTGATAATGCATTTCTTATCTTTGTGTCGTTTTGAGTTTATGATTATGTCATCAATTGATTTTACAAACAATTCGTCATTCAGATCTACAAATATTATCGAATAATCCATATGGATTTTTAGAGGTCATTTGTAAACATATTTGACAGCATGGATATAATTGATTGACACGGATTTGCGCAAACCTCTGCTGCATGCCAGTAATGTATCTCCGGTAGAATAAGGATGGCGCCTACATTGTTGGTGTGTATTGTTTAGTATGCAACAAGCACAACATCAAATTTTAAACTGATTATTTTTTTGCAAAGACAATGACCACATGTGGCCAAACGGATCGGATACCCGATATCTGCCACAAATAATAAACCCTGACAATCAATTTATGATGGATAAACCAAACAGAACATTAAGTTTTGTTTTTGAATATAGGAATAACAATAAACAATTGCATGCTAGTTAGATGCTGTGCTAAATGTTATTTTGTAGATTAAGATTTGACAGACCCTTTTGAATTTTGTGTAAATGTAAAAGTGTTTTTACTGTTTAGTTTTCCCTTATGTCAGTTGTTTCTTAGATACCAAAAAATAAAAGGGTGTTCTAAAAACTTTTTCATTACACTTTGTTTTTAGTTAAAACCCGTGTTTTCAGTTGCCTTCATTTTCTTCTTCTTCTCCGCCGTTGCCATTATCTACAGTATCATCATCAGCGGCAACATCTGCAGCAGTTGGAGCAACGGTTCTATCGGCATCATCATCAGGAACATCATCAGCGGCAGCGTCATCAGTGGCAGCGTCATCAGTGGCAGCAGGACCAGTAGTAGTGGATCCACCTGTGGTACCTGTGTTATAGATTGGCGCAAAACAGTCTCTTATTTTTTGTTCTGTAGGTTGATTGTCAGTTGATTCTAAGACTTCGCTTACTTCTGATTCTGAAACTATTCCATTACTGTTATTATCAAATAAGCAAGCCATGAATTTGTTAAAGTTTTGATTGTTGCCTGCATTATTATTGGCTCCAGTAGTCTGTGCAAACGCCGGTGTTGGTATGATGGCTATTGAAGCTATTGTGGAAGACAATACTGCAATGACAAGCATTGTAAACGAGAATTTAAAGTTCATGTGTCTTTAGATATACTGCACCAATGTTATTAAACATTTAAGATGGGTTAATTAGAAATCCGAAGAGACGGTAATTTTACAGTATAATTAAACAATGGTAATCGTTTATTCTCTAGCAAACCTAGCCTGAAACAAACAAAAGATCCATTGCAACGAAAAGAGTGTTGCATAATCGCCATGGAATAATTGCATAAACAAACTAGCAATGACGCCATCCGTTCCTTTACTTTTACTGCCACCACAATCAACATACAAGAACGCATCAGGATTGTAAATTACTTGGTGTATTTGTATGGTATTTGCCTATCCAACAACTGCATTTGCCAATATGCGCAAGGGCTACCTAAATTATTTCAAAGCAAAACCATTGTAATATGATGGAATGGCATGTTAATTCACAACAACTACTAACTGCAAATTATGGAAAGAGAATAATAATTATATTGTGTATATGCATATACGTCTTTTTGTTATTCGTTATTTCAGTTTACTTGATTGACTACGTTCTGAATTATGTATCTGAATGTTCGACAAATTATAGGATTAATCATATTGTATGACCATTAAAATGTAAAGAAAATGTTTTTTTTGCATGTGACAGATAGAAATAAAGGCTAAAGCATTGCAGTGTATCGACATACGGAGGTAAAGTGGCAGTTATTGACCGTAACTTTCATTCCATTCAAATGATGGAGGCGGCATTTAGATAGATGCATCGTTTTCATCCGGGTGATTATGGCGATGCGAATTATGTGGATGCTGAATTTGTGAATATTTTGGTAGCGGCAGCTCGTTATTTGGCTGCGCACTCACCTTCAATGCGCTCGCAGGGTAGAACTTTTCAGATAGGCAATCAACTTCATCATGGGAAACACCTGTTTGAAGAATAAACCCTTTATTTTCATATAATTTGTCTTGACGATGGTACTTGTGCAATTATGTCTGTCAATTTAGGCAAAATGGTAAGGGCTAAAGGTTTGTTTTTTTAAACTACCGCAACAAAAAGGCCTTAGTGTCCATTTGCAATTATTGGCTCCTGATTGTATACAAGTTTTGCCTCTGACAAGGTTGATGTGGACTATGGATTATCCAAAAAGTGCCTATTAATTTTATTGTGAAATACCTCAATATCATGATAATTAAATCTTTTTGCTTTTTATTGTATCTTTACCTATGGGCCAATAAGCAAGAACAAATACCCCAAAAGATTACGATCAATTTGTTTAATATTTTGTTAAATCATTGATATTAAATTAGCTTAAGGATAAAATCTTTAAAAATATCCTTGAATATTGAAGATTAAATGAACAAGTTATTAAATACAGTTGAGACACTGACAATGGGGGACATGATATTTTATAACGAATCTGATGTGTATTGATTTACTCTGACGTTCATAAAGCAGGTGAGCCCGCTGAGCAGCTTGCCACCAAACTTCAATTCTAATGGTAAACTTCGTAATCTACTATAAACTTGAGAAAATACTTATAAATTATCGAAAAACAGGTGGCGATCCAGGTTTGGTTATGCCAAGTATTTATGAGGTGGATTTTGAATATAATCGAACATCACCTGATGGCAGGTCCATCTGGATTGCATATGCAGACGTCTTACATGATGATCTGTGTGGTCAACATGCACTATTCACAAAAAGGTTGAAACGGAAAATAGCGCCACAGGCATATCTATCATCTCATATATAATGGAACAGTTGAAACTTCCACCAAGTTCTGCCATGATCGTTGTGCCAGTAGCAGGTAGCATATTGGGACCTGGAGTCAAGGCATTTTGCAAACATGGTGGTGATTGTGAAGGTAATTGACTATAGTTTGCTTTGAACTCTGTGCTGATTTTTTGTTTTGTAACAATTGTTGTCTGTGATATATAATACAAAGTGATACTTGTCTGCAGAAAATCTCAGATTTGGAAAAGGTGTTTTTTTTGGATGATGCTTGTTGCATATGTTTCTTTGATGATAAAAAAATGGGGGAGCGATGCCAATACACAATCAAAAATAAAGTTTCAACAATCAAAACGAAAACCCGTATCTAATGTAATAGCGCCTCCTCAAGTGCATGCGACGCATGCACTATTGCGCCTCCTGCAGCAGGTGTATCAGCAATTGCATTTAGCACACAAAGTCATGGATTGTGCCAAAAAAACGAATTGCGGTGGGGGGGGACTTTTGCTTGCATCATCTTATGCGCATATGCTTCCCCCCTACTCATCTCAGTATATCATTCTCATCCACTATGATGAGCGCTGGTGGCAATCCACCAAGTTGACCAACAGATGCCTCAGTGGAGAAACCGTTGGCTCCTGTATGCTTGTATAATTTGAAAGATAGTTTGCCCAAAACCATTTCATGGCCTCGCGAGTGAGAAAATACCCATCTTGGTATTTAATATAGGAGTCGGTATCAAAATTGGCATCTGTGACCGGTTAGAAAGCAGTTGAAAACCAATGGTTGGCCCGCCACGTTCTTTGGATAGGAGCACAACCGAAGTTGCCATATTCCCACCACACCGTCTCCTGCCACTGCCAAACGTGATGAATTTTTGCTTAGGGTTTGCCCGTTTTCTGCAATCCATTTTGTGACTGTATATGCCTCTTCTAAAGCAATGGGGTATTTTGCCTCAGGTGAGCGGGTATAGTTGCCAAACACAATGGCAGCATGTAAGCCATTGGCGTGTTCTCTTAATAATCGCTCATGCGTATCAAAACCGCCTAAATTCCTTCCGCCGCCGTGAAAATACTAAACTGTTTTGACAGATGCGCAAGTCATTAACTTAAGCCATTGTTTATAATATGATGACTTGACAAATAAGGAGGCTTGAATTACAAATGGATAGCATTAAGTAATACTACAATCGGCACACTGATGGCGTCGCTTGACCGAAATATCATTGTTATAGCATTGCCGTCTATAGCATCTGAACTTCATACGTCTCTCATAACACTTGTATGGATAGCTATTGGGTACCTGGTGGTAACTGCATCTGTACTCTTAACTTTCGGTAGGTTGGCAGATATGTTTGGTAGGATAAAGCTATACAACTTGGGCTTTGCACTGTTTACAATCGGATCTACTCTATGCTGTGTATCGCAGACTGGGGAGCAGTTGATAGTATTTAGGGTTGTTCAAGCCTTGGGTGCAGCATTTCTGTTTTCAAACAGCGCTGCGATACTTGCAGATGTGTTTCCAGAAAACGAAAGAGGAAGGGCTTTAGGGCTAAATCAGATTTCTATAGTTGTAGGTTCTGTAATAGGGCTAGCCCTTGGGGGCTTTTTGACGTCTTATTTGGGCTGGAGATCCATTTTCTGGATAAATATTCCAATAGGCTTGTTTGCAACAGTTTGGTCCTACGCCAAGTTACGCGAATTAGGGACAATTAGAAAAGAGAAAATAGACTGGTTTGGAAATGCCACGCTTTCTGGGGGGATGGTTCTTCTTTTGGTTGGAATTACTTTTGGTTCCTTCAAAATTACTGATGCAATTACGTCCATGTTGGTCATTTTAGGTGGTGCTGCCCTTCTTACGCTTTTTTACCTTGTAGAGAAAAAGGTGTCCCAGCCAATGTTTGACCTTTCTCTATTTAAAATTAAACTTTTTGCTAGCAGCAACATGGCCATATTTCTTAATGCCTTGGCACGAGGCGCTTTTACGTTGGTTATGGTGTTCTATCTCCAAGGGCCATCCATGAGACTTGATCCACTAAATGCCGGAATATGCCTAATTCCGGTTTCTCTGGCCTTGGCTGTCTTTGCGCCCGTAAGCGGATGGTTATATGACAAACTCAAATTACAAATATTTACGCCAATAGGTTTAATCGTGTCTGCAGTTGGTTTCCTGATGCTTGCGGGGATTGGCGAAACTACCTCTTTCTATGAATCCCTGATGCCACTGGTGTTGGTAGGTGCTGGAATGGGAATATTCGCCTCACCCAACAGAGCCACAATCATGAGTTCGGTTCCATCTCACAGGCGCGGAGTGGCAGCAGGCATTAGCACTACATTGGTTATGACTGGAAGTGCGTTCAGTATTGGTTTGGTGTTCTTGGTATTTACCCAGGTTATGCCGTTGGATGCGGCCCAAAGCATTTTTACGGGATCATTTTACGCATTGAACAATACTGACAAGGAGGTTGACAAATTTATGATATCCGTGCATATCATATTTTTTGTATCTGCGATTATTATGGCTATTTCGGTCATTCCATCTATAATAAAATGGGTTACCTAAAGCGATAGCATGATTGTGTTTTGCCGTTTGTCAAAGTCAATAGAGAATAATGCTGGGTGTTGTTGATTGTATTTTGCGGATTGATTGAAGTTTATGTGGTATTGTTTTTTCTAATTGTGGAGGCGGCTGCGGCGGCGACCATACGGAGATTCCTTGCAAAGGGCATGAAAAAACCCAAATCCTACAAAAAGCTGCGAAAAAATGGATATGCGCCTTTGATTAAAGCATCACAGGAAAACAAGAGATAATTTTTGTAGCATTTATTAAATTTTATTTTTAGATATCCAACAAATTGGCATCAGTGGTGTTTTGTGCTATGTTTCGAAAAAAGGGTCTATTTTTTGTTCTGCTGAGACTGCTTCCCCATTTGCCTTGTTGGGATTCTCTTGCCTGTGAGCGTGATTAATGTGGTCATCTAGTTCGTCTTTATTCCGAGCGGTCAATCCGCAAACCTTGCATGTCTTTTGTTGAGGTTCATTTTTATTTATATCCGGGCGAACCATAAAATAACATCGCAAATACTCTATTTATGAATTTATTACGTCACAACTGTCTCTGCTGTTTTTTTATTGTCGTGTTTTACCTGGTTAGGTTATTAAATGGTCAAGGCAGTTGTAACAGAGGAAGAAGATAATTAAATGAAGGTTTGTGGATATGCAGCTAAAAAAGCAAAAACACCTCTTGCTCTATACTCTTTTGAAAGACGGGATCCTCGTGACCATGATGTTGTGATAGACATCCAATACTGTGGGATTTGCCATTCTGATATCCACCAGGTGAGTGACGAGTGGGATGGGTCCACCTTTCCAATGGTTCCGGGGCATGAGATCGTAGGTTTTGTTTCACAGGTAGGATCAAAATCAACTCGTTTTAGAATGGGGGACAGGGTTGGGGTTGGTTGCTTTGTTGATTCCTGCCGAAAGTGCAACTCATGCCTTGAAGGACTTGAGCAATACTGTCTTGAGGGCGCAACTCTTACTTACAATGACTTTGAAAGGGACGGAAAGACTCCCACACTAGGGGGCTATTCAAATAAAATTGTAGTTGATGAGAAATATGTCCTTCGAATTCCTGACAACCTTCCGCTTGATAGCGCGGCTCCCCTTCTTTGTGCTGGAATAACTCTTTATTCTCCACTTGTGCATTGGAAAGCTGGACCTAAAAAGAAGGTTGCAATTATTGGTCTTGGTGGCCTGGGTCATGTGGGGGTAAAAATAGCACATGCACTTGGTTCCGAAGTCACCGTGTTAAGCCACTCAATCAAAAAACAAAAGGAAGGAAAAAAGTTGGGGGCCGACAAGTTTTATTCTATATCTGATCCAAAAACTTTTGATATTCTCAAAGGATATTTTGACTTGATAACCAACACTGTTTCAGTTACATTGGATTGGAATAGTTATCTGAATATGCTGGCACTTGATGGGGTTATGGTTGTGGTTGGTCTGCCGGAAAGAGAAACGCCTATTAGCGCCTTTCCGCTTGTTGGTGCCCGCCGTAGTCTTGCGGGTTCTGCAATAGGGGGCATTCAGGAAACCCAGGAAATGCTTCATTTCTGCAGCAAGAACAATATTACATGTGACATTGAATTAATCCCAATCAATAAGGTAAATGAGGCTTACGAACGGGTGGTACATAGCGATGTTCGATATCGATTTGTGATTGATATGAAATCACTACAGTGCATGGACTAGATACTTTAAAGCCTAAAAAATGCGTTATGTTTTTTTTGGGTGTCCTGACAATGACGATGACTTGTTTTTATCTTGCAGTTATATGGTGATTTGATTGTTTTTTCTTCCTAGTTATTTTGAATAGTCAAATTTTGTATTTTGGGAGGGGTGGGGTGGGAAGATTGTTTTTGTTATTAATTGTGTTTGATCACTGTTGCTTTATTTTTCATAAAGGCATACAAATATTAAAAATATGGATTCTGTTCACTCTTCGGGTGTTATTTTTGGAATGTTCAAGAATGGCTGGTAAAAACCATTTAGATAATTTGGTTCTGTCTTGTCATCGGGTGTTTTATTCCGTTATTGGAATTCCGTTGGTGATTTTCTAACACTTTTGAATATATCCTAAAACATGATTTCACTTTTTATTAATAGATCGTATGCAAGTACCTTTATGGTATAGGAATATTGTGTTTTTCCATACATTTACAAATGTAGCATTATGAACCTGTAAGTTGCTCAAATACCCTTTTACTCGTTCTTTTAATTTTAACTGTCTTGTCATATTCCATTATGCCCATTTTTAGGATATCAATATCATCATTGGTCATTCTTTTGTAGTATCACTTATTTTTAATAGTATTTTTCTAATCTTTGGATGAATATGGATCCTAATTCTTTTTTTCTAGTTCTCTTGTTGCTTGTTAATTCTTTAGCTAATTCATCAAACCTTATTGTATCCAAATTTTCAATATCTTTCTCTTTTGCAACAAAACAAAGGCAAGTAAACTTTCTATCAGATTACGTCATCACTACGTTATAGAATTCTATGACACATATATAATAAACAGCGATAGATATACTTAAGGTGAATTCTTATAAGTTCAGTATCCCATGTGCTACAGGCGTTCTCCAGTATAAATGTGACACTTATGTAATACCGTGAAACTATATATAATCTAGTTTGAGGGCATTGGAATCGAATTCGTCTTTCCACCGTGTTTTTTCTGCACTCAATTCTGAGCACCCAAAAAAAACACATCAACTGAAGATACCCCACAACTGTTTTAACAACGCGGATGGTTTCAGTAGAACCAGATGCGGTATAACCTTTCCCCCCCCCCAAAAAACAGCACCAAAGGACTGGAAAGAACAAAATATGAAATAAATAATTAAAATTATTTTAATTTTTGTTTGAGATCTATTTATATCATGTTAGTTATGGTACAGGATGGGAGAAATTGTTGATAAGGTTAAATATAAAGTAAGTGCGGTTAAGGATGTCGTTGTGGATACCGCAAAATCATTACCTAAAATTGATATTCTGACTCAAAAGTTTGCTTTAGAGTTAAATGGAGCTCTTGCCATGGAAAATGTCGGTATAGAGCGTCTTCAAACCCGTATTCAAGAAGTTAGCATACCAGAAGCCAAACAAAGGATGCAACAGCACATTGAAGAAGGTATGATGCACCAAAAAAGGCTGCAGCAACTAATTTCTGGGTTGGGTGGGGAGCCTACCTTGGATAAATTGGGGTTGCCGTTGCCTTTGTACCCGCAGACAATGGCGGAAATGATGAAAAACACCCTGACCAAACAGGAATGGGAACTAAAGAGGTTGGAAGAGGACTTGATTTTAGAAAATGCCGAAATCAGTTGCTATTTTATGTTAATACAGAAAGTTCAAATGGTTGGCGGGATGTTTTTAGTCGCGGTAGAGCCGCTATCGCTGAACATGAAAGATGAGCAGAATATGGCTGATTGGATTAGGACACATTCACCTGGAATGATGGCTCAGTTATGGCCAAAGATACAGTCTGCAGTTGCTACGGCCTCCTCACCGACATCGTCGCCAACACCAACACAGTCACAGTGAGCACATTGGATTTACCAATAACCAATGGAAACTAAATAATTCCATTTCATGACGTGGCTAAACTCTACGCGGCACGACATGTCATGCCGATACACATTCTCCAAGAAATGGTGATAGCTATACGGTTCCGCATCGACCTTTCTTTTTCTTTACCTCTGTTGCAACCTTATCTCTTTTTTTTATGTTAAGAAAAACTCTGTTTCATATGTAACTATACATAATGTTAGGTAAATATTTATAGTGTAACAAACATTACATATAGTAGGGTGTAGTTACAATATGAGCTTTAAAAATGTGATTAAAAATAATTGGCTTAACAAAATAATTGGCCGACGCGGTAGGAGTAATAATAAATCCCAATCCCATGACAACAGGGATTCTTTTAGGGAATTTGAATCCATTCAAGAAGAAATGTCAAAAATGCTAAACCAATTCTACACTCTCACACCAAACCTGACAAAGGAAACGCTGGGTGAGTACCATATACCCAAATATGACCGACTACAACGAGATGAACCAACTGTGTATGGCTACACCCTGATTGTTGGACCTAGTGGCAGACCCCAAGTGATGGAGTTTGGAAATGCTGTGTCTTTTGTAGATGAAGAATCGGATAAAGAAAACGCAAGAATGACTTCTATATTTGGAGAGTATTTGATTGAACGCGGACCATCTGCACCAAAAACCCCCACAGAAAGAGAACCTGTGGCCGATATAAACTCCACAGATAGGGAAGTCAAAGTTGTAATGGAAATGCCGGGTGTAAAAGAAGAAGACATTGCGATAAACGCCTATGACAGAAAGTTGGAGGTTTTGACAAATGCGCCTCAAAGAAACTATCGCAAACTTATCGAATTGCCCCAAGACGCAGATACTGAAACTGCAAGGTTTACACACAATAATGGGGTTTTGGAGGTAACCTTCAAAAAAAAGAGATCTGTTAAACCAAAAGGAAAAGAGATAGCGATAGAATAACGCAATTGATTTTCGGTTGCCTTTTTGTTTTTCTTCATTCTAAGGCAATACGCGAGTCAAAATAAAATTGAAAGGTTAACTCCTGCAATACGGGATTATCGATGTAATAGATGATAGGCCGCATAATCATCGGTATAATCGCATTGATAGTAATATTTGTAATAATTGGTTTTTTAGTAAAAATTATTGCTTCTATTCTCATAGGGCTTGTGGTACTTGGAATTGTTGTTGTTGGAGGGTGGTGGATTTACAAAAGACTTATAAAAACAGATAGGTCTAAACGGCTATAAATATTGATGCGGCTTGATTACTGTGGCATTCTCTCTATAAGAACATTTACACTTTATAACTGCAGAGAGAAGCAATGGGATGTGGCATGGCAGGTTTAAAAAAATTGTTTTTTATCTTGTACCTTTGATAATCAATGCCGAACCGATAATGCAACGTCTATATGGTCCATACATGAATATTCGGTAAAAATAAAATTGTCACTGATTACATCTTGGGATTCCTTTTTGCAATACACATTGCATAACCTCATTTGAACCGACACTCCATTTTGCATTGATCAAGCTGATTGTGAAACTGTCCTTTGCAAAAAAGTTTACTTTTGGTTATTGAAGATGATTTTAATTGCTTTGTCCTTTGGGGGTATGGGGGACGGATAAGACATCAAACTGCCAATTACATTATGACTCACTAGTCAGTTAGTTTATCTAGCACCTGTTTAAGATATACATATGAAAAAAGACGGGGATTGGTTTTTAAAATTGAAAATGAACCCCATGGATTTGTCTGTAGTTTTGCTAATTGTAGCCACTGCGGGCTCTGTTTTGCAAATAGGGGGAACAAGTTGGGACGTTACCTCCCATCTGTTGCAATTGCCTGAAACCTTCTTTACCCCCTCACATACCTTGCTTTATGCTGGCATAGGTTTGTTGGCCATATCTTCAGCAATTGCACTGCATTTTTTCTACAAAAATAAAGAAATGCGCAAATTGCCTTTCACAATTTCCTTTAAATTACTTGCAATAGGGTCTGCAGTTTCTTTGGTGGCCGGCCCATCTGATTATCTTTGGCATGAGATATTTGGAATTGATGGTCTCCTCAGTCCTACGCACCTGACGTTGGTTACGGGCATGTTAATCAACTCCATTGCGGTTGTACTGGGACTTGCGAGAATAAACGTGAATTTACGATTCATGAGCCAGAAAAGAATGGTAAAGGCCTCCTTATTTCCGGCATTTGCTGCCATGTGGTTTACAATGATATGGTATACCTACGCATTTGTCCTGCCATTTTCTGATGGTGAGCACTTTAACTTTAACCTAAATCCCATGGCCGAATCAGCAATTGCCGTTGTCGTACTACCCCTAATCAGTGCAATGGTGTTTGTTACTGCATCTAAAACTCTTGGAGGGTATGGAGCAAGTGCCGTTGCGGCAATACTGGTTGGATTAGTTACAGTTACAAACATTATTCCCTCAAATCAATTGATGCCTTTCATGCCAGGCTACTTGTCACTTGTAATAATCGCAATAGTTGCTGATTTAGTATCAAATAAATCATCAGCAGCGGCATCGCAGTTAAAAACAAGGATTCTTGGAACAGAAAAATCGACATTGATTGCTGGTGCGATGGTGGGCTCAATATTCTATATGCTTGGCTATCCGATGCTTCCAACTACTTTTGCCGTTTTTATGGGATATCACGACTTTGACCCCATAGATGACATTTTGCCAATATTTGTAACCACTTTACCTGCAGTATTGCCCTTTACAATCATTGTGGGTGCTATAATGGGTATGGTGGGGGCAATGATTTCAGAAAAAAAACGGTCAAAATTGGCTGTAAAATATAGCAATGCAACTGATCTAGTTTGAGCAATCCCAGAAACGCTGCCACTACAAACAAAGATGTCTCCTAAAGTCAGCACACAATACAAAGCAGAAACTAGGGATCGGATAATCAGCTCAGCTGTAATTGACTTTTCTTTATATGGATTCGATAAAGCAAGGATGGAGGATATTGCCATAGATGCCGACGTAAGCAAAGGCACATTGTATCTATACTTTAAAAGCAAAGAGGATTGGTTTTATGCCATATGCCATAATAACGTCAAAAAACTAAAAGGACAATTGGATGTGTTGTTTAGTCAAAGCTAAGGAGATCTTTTGTATAATGCTGAAAAATTTTATGATAGTTTTCAGGATATGGTAAAAGATGATGAACAGAAGATATAGCATTTGAGATAATATCTGAATGTTCGCGAAACCAACAGTTGCGAAATGTAATGTATGAGCAGAGAATGAAGATATTGGGTGTAGTTTCTGAATACCTTAACCTACAAATTGAAAAAGGATTTTTTAAAAAAGATGCGGATGTAAATGCCATAGCGTGTGGCCTAGTATCACTATATGATGGGTTGTCATTGAGTAAAATAATCGGAATAAGCAATGATTTTAACAAAAGAGCCTGGACCGAAACAATCAAAGCTATATTTGCAAGTCTAGGCAGCAGCAGATAAAATTAACATTTGTTTGCTGTTGCAAAATACAATATAAACAATTAAGGGAACCATTTACTGTAAGATTTGGCCAAGTTTAGATTTTTTTTGAGGATGGAGTGTTGGTAATTGGGAGTTTAATCATATGATTTGCGCATCCTCAAACAAAGACGTTTCTTTTAAGGTGATGGGGGAAGGAAAAGTGCGTATCCTCCCCAATATCCATTGTGACTGGGCTCCTCATAACCGAAAAAAAATCTCTATTATATTTATTAGATGTGGTATTTAATGTATTTGTGAAAACATTGTGGAAACTGACCAGGATATAGAGGAATTAAAAGAAGAACATGAAAAAGAGGAGGAGGAGCAAAGAGAAAAACTGGAAGAGGAGGAAGGTCCATAATAGCATTAACAAAACTAAAATAATTATTTATTTACTTTAATTGTTGTTTGGAGGCAAATACTAAGGAAATAATAAAAACAATGAAGACTTGGAATAGGTTATTGCCAGTTTATTGCTGATTTGCCGTTTTCGTTACCTGATCTAACTGCCATTTTGACAGGTTAATGCAGTTGCATAAATTGTCTTTGATTGTTCTTTTATTGCGGTTATGTTGTGGAAAATCCGTTATCAAAATCGTTTAGTTACCCGTACATTACTCTTTGCCCTGTCATGGTTACCTGTTCTCTTTGCTCTTGTTCTGCCTTTATGATTTGTTCCAATTGTCTCTTTAAGATCTGTCCTTGTTCTTTTAATTGTGTTGGGTCTATTTTCAAGTTCTCATCCTTTATGATGCTGTTGTAGGACTCAATCAGTAGAGCTGCCCCTTCAGGATCAGGAATTCCGCTAGAGGAGGGAACAAGAATTGCAGCACATGGGATCTGGTTGGACAGACAGGCCGATAGTAATCCTCCTGCAATTCCTCCTATGAATGTGGTGTACTTTTTAAGGGATTCCTCTATGGCGCTGTTATTGAAATTACTTTGTATGTGACCCTTATTGTCAGAGATTGAAATGTTCCCCTCCTTTTTATTGTTGTTATCATTTGTGATGTTATTCTCCATTTCGGTACTTTGCAGTATGGTGGTGTGTCTGTCCGATCTTGGGATACCTTGCACAGGAACTCCGTCTAAAACAAGAACCTCTTGAATGGTGTTTTTGATGGCCCAATCCATCACTGTGTCAAGCACAGAATGAATGCCATTTATCATAAGGGGCGCCTCACACACAAGAACACAAACGTTGCCTGCCTCATTTGCATATAAACGAAATGGATGCCTTAGCTTCCCATCTATAAATATCACGCCTGGAGAAATATACTGTGATTCGACACACGCAATTTGATGCATATTTAACTTATCAATTATATAGCTAGTGCTTATTGATCCTACAAGGCCAGGACCGGGAAAGCCTGCAATAAGAACTGATTTGCTGTTTTGTAGTTTATCAAAATCTGATATTGTTCTGATTGTTGTTGTTGAATTTGATACGGAGCTCATTTCTTACCTTTTACCTTTGATGTTTTATATATATGCAGAATAGTTAATAAGCTTCTTTGTTGTTGCCCCCAATCAGCCAACATTAAACCAATTTGGTCTGTATGGTCATATCCGCCATCATTGTGAATCTTTTATTTAGATATTTTGATTAGTCATTGACGCAATACCAATAAAATATATTGAATGCTTTATTTGTATCTGAATTGATTGAGGATATAACAATATCAAAAATAAAAAACAGGGTCCTATCAATAACTCACCAACAAGATGTTGATGGGCTTTTTTGTGGTGCCATCCTAAAGAATGCGTTTCCCGACACTTTGGTCCACCTTACAAATTACGGCTATAGCAATATGGTGCAGGTATCAAAGACAATCGAAAACAGTGTTTCCAAATCAAAAAAGAGGGGTGTCATAATCATAAGTGATTTGTCTGTTGATGATATCAAGGATGTTGAACCAATAGAGGCTGCGGCAGGAAAAGCAAAGGAGTCTGGTTGGTATTTTTTATGGATTGATCATCATTTCTGGAATGAAAACATAAGGAAAAAAGTACAATCTTTTGCTACTTTGATATTGTCAAAGGAAGAGGAAAAAAAATGCGCTTCAGAGCTTATCTGTCAGACATTAAACATTAAAAGAACGGCATGCCAAAGGATGGCAAAATTAGCCCATGACATAGATTTTGGGTTAAATGAAATAAAAAGTCCCCCGCCTTTGCCTGAAATCATTAGGTATTATCTTACGCTCCCAAATGCTCATAAGAAATTGCATGCAATAGTAAAAAAAGCATCAAAAGGTGTGTTTTGGGATGATGAATTGCAGGAAGTTTATGAGAGCAAGTACCTTCCGCTAAAGGAATCTGCTATGAAAAACGCAATGGATTCCCTTGTAATCCGGAATATACACAAGTATAAAGTTGCAATTGTTGAATCCCCCCAAGTTCTATCCAAAAGCATAATTGCACAGAGAATATTTGAATTGCATAAAGATGCGGACTTGGCAATCTTGTTTGCCCCTGACGGAAAATTAAGCATCAGAAGAAAGCCTGATTCAGATATAAAATGTGATCTTATTGCGCAGAGATTGAACGGTGGTGGTCATAGTTATGCTGCTGGCGGAATAATAAAACCTTTAATCGATGAAGGGGAAAACCCAAAGGTAGGGGCAGGAGACGTTATTGAGGAGTTGCAAAAAGCTTTAAAATAACAATTGTCTTGCTATTATGGGGGCACAATAACCTGATTTTGTACTTGGGATATTAATTAATTTGTTAACTTGTTAATTAATTCATGGAGAAAAAGCACTTTGAATTGAATGCTTTGATTATTCAGCCATGAGCAAAATGCCCGCTCCTCTGCGGCTTCTGCGCCTACCTAAATAACGAATTGGATTTGGGCTACCTTGTCGTCTTGTCTGTATACATATTATATTGGTTATTCTCTCTTTCATTTGCATCTGCTTGGAACCATCCAAGCAGATGCGGATAATTTGCGGGACTCAAAGATTGATTTTACGTGGGATAGTGGCGAAATTACTGAACATGATAAAACATTGAAATGCTACTCTTCTTACCTTTTGCGATGCACTAAAGATTTCTATTGTGGACAAAATTTTAAATATGCAAATAATTTATTTGTACCCAAAAGCGCATTGACTCTCAATTTCTTGGTTGGTGTTATACATTATGCTCTATCTAACCCAATAACCAGCAAAATATCGCCATGTCTGTTTATTGACTGTCCTATGGGATTGTTTTTACAAAAATCATGATAAACTTTTGATGGATATGAAAAACAGTGTATTTGACATTAAAAGACCAAACTTTCCTGTATTGGTCACACTTGTTTCTATAGTGGTAGTTGGTTTAATAGGAATTCCATTTGGTGATCCAAGGTTTATCGTTTATGCAATTTTCCTTGAATTGGTCTATGTGTCACTGGCTATTCTTGTCGCAAAGGGCTACAGAAAGCCACTCTTTGTTTGTATTTTGATTGCTATAATAATCATTGTGGGAAACAGTTTAGTTAATGCCCATATCAATAGAATAATGACACTGTCACGACCCCTTAACACCATGGTTTTGATAGTTGGTGGATACTTGCTGCAAGGCTTGTTGGTGTATACAAGCACAATGGCATTAAGGATAAGCGATAGATCAAAATCCATGAGGCAATAGAATAAGTCTTGTTGTTGTTTTGATCTTTTGTTGGCATGAAATACAAGCAACAGACAGCCATTGCATCTTTCTTTTTTGATTTTAACCTGTATAATGTTGTCAAAACTAGCTGTTATTGTGATTTTATAAGTAACAGTCCTGTGGTGTGTCTTTAATTGTTGTAATGTGATGTCCCTATAGTTGATTTGATTTAGGTATTGGAAAGCAATCTGTTAAAATGCCTTACTTAAACAAAAAACTTGATTATGGTTTGCATAGAATTAATCCCCGAGGGTGTTTTAGTGTTTGCCCGCTTGATTATCAGGCCATCTCAACTTAATAACGAGAAAAAATGGTGTTGATGCTTTTTAACATGTAACACTACTATATGCTATATCTACTGTTATACTATTCTACATAGTGATGACGGCTCAGTTGGTCATAGAATCTGACTGATTTTGTGTTTACGAATTCTAGTATCCCATACCTGGATAATTCTCTACCAAAGCCACTGTTTTTAATGCCTCCAAAAGGAACCCTGGGATCGGATATCACAACATTGTTTACCGTGACAATGCCCGCATGCACAGCTCTTGAATACCTTTCTGCCTTGTCCAAATTTTTTGTCCAAATGCTGGCTCCAAGACCAAATTTTGTATTGTTTGCTACTTCTATTGCTTGTGCTTCATCCTCTACGGTCAATATGGGTGCGACAGGCCCGAATGTTTCTTCCTGAGCTAGTTCCATATCGGGAGTGACGTTGTTGAAAACCGTGGGGCTGTAAAAATACCCTTTTACACTGCCGTTGACTTTAACGTCCGTTTTGTGGCCTCCTGTAAGCAGCTGAGCCCCTTCTTTTATTGCTCTTTTGACCATTCCATCAATTCCCTCGACCGCATCGGAGTTTACTAATGGGCCCAAATCAGTATCGTCGGATAAGGGATCTCCAACTTTGAGTTTTTCCGTCTTTTCTACAAATTTTTCTGTAAACTCTTTTGCAATTTTTTTGACCACAATAAAGCGCTTTGAAGCAATACAACTCTGACCGCAGTTTATGAACCTTCCCCTCACTGCTCCAGAACTCGCTTTATCGATATCAGCATCTTCACAGACTATGAATGGATCGCTGCCCCCTAATTCCAAAACTATTTTCTTTAGATGTGATGCCGCTCTTTGCCCTACTTTGGCACCAATGGGAACACTCCCTGTAAAAGTTACAGCACTGATATCGTCTGAATCTATCAGATATTCAGCTTCTTTCGATGATGCGATAATGGTTTGAAATACACTGTCTGGCATTCCTATCTTGTTGAATATTTTTTCTATTTGGATGCCACAACCCATCGTAACACTAGCTGGTTTTAGAATGATTGTATTTCCCGCCATCAGACATGGTGCGGCAAATCTTAACGCCTGCCAATATGGAAAGTTCCAGGGCATTAAGCTAGCTATCACCCCAAGAGGCTCAAAACTAACAACACTTTTTCTTGCTTCTGTGTTTATGATTTCATCAGTTAGAAATATTTCCCCATTATCTGCAAAATACTCTATTGCCCAAGCGCATTTATCTACCTCACTTCTTGCCTCCTTGATAGCTTTTCCCATCTCAATAGAGGCGATTTTGGCCAGATTCTCTCTGTCTTTTCTGAACTCATTGGCAAATGCATATAGAAAGTTTTCTCTCTTGTTATGGTCTTTTTTCCACTCTCCAAACGCATCTTTTGCTTTCTTTGTCTTGGTGGTTATTTCATCTTTTGATATGGTGTTATATTCTTCAATGACTTCTTCTGTTGAAGGGTTGATTGTTTTTATTATCACGGATTTATGATCTCTCTATCATCAATAATTTAACTTCTTTTAATAGCTTGATGTTTATTACCTGTTTGAATCAAACTAACTTTTGGCAGAAACAATTAGCTACACCATTTGACTTTACTGAAATACTACAATGTTGTTTTCACATTTCATCTGTATTCTTCTTACCGATGCAATGCTTTTGTATCTTAACAATTATTTTATACCGAATGCTAAAAACAGCATTGACAATAAACATTGCGCATTCTCCATATAGATGATGCAATGTGCAATTCTCACTTTGTCGTTGTTGCTGCTGTTGTTTTTTTTGTGTGCTACCATCGATTCTTCTTTTGCAACAACAATTTTTTCTATCAGGGAAGTGTCTATTGGATTGGGTAACCATTTGCCGTTTGAAGCATATTGTAACAGATCTGGAGTAGAAACAAGGCAAAAATCATTGTCGTGTTTCCCTCTTATATTGTCTCTGTGATAATGCTTTAAATAAATCTTGCCTTGGTTTCTTCTCTCTAAACTGTTTTTCAACAAACCGTACGAATAATGGCAATGCCATACGCCATAGTCTCTTTTTAATTTTTTAAAAAGTTTACATTTAACAATAGGCGATCTACAGTTGACTTTGATGCCGCCAAATTGTTTGTATATTGTATCATTGAAAACAAAAACATCTACAGAATGCCCTTTTGCTTTTTCTGGTTCTCTGCAATCGTGGATGGTGCATCCGATATGTTGTTTATGTTTGCGATTCTCATGGACAAATTGGTTTATCTGTTATATTGTAAATATTTTGATAAATGATCCTGTTATCTTGATTAGTATTAGTTGGTAACCATCACCCAAATGGTGCGTGTTTGTGCAAACTATGGCATTGATACATTCATACATACAATTTTGATCAAATACGGACAAACACTCCGAGTTGTAATTGAGGGTATGTGACAAACTATTATACGCTGGCATAATTTACACTTTATCTGCATTATGCGGGCATAATTTGCAGCAGCATTACCTAAAATTGATAAAAACTTGTCATGTTAAACGCCACTTTAATTTATCCGTTTATTGAATCTTTGTTTAATAGCGATGGGTAGCTAAAATCTTTTCATTTATTTACAAAACGGATTGAACTTTTCAAATCCAAACAATCTGCTTTTCTACTTGTTTTATTTTGCATACTTCACCACCGTGGGTATCTCAAATACTCTTTGGCTAAACATGGCCTAAAAATATTCTGAAATTCTTTTTTGTTCTCTGACGCTATGATATATTCTGCTATTTCTAATCCATTCGTTTTTAGATGTTGATAGGGAAGAACAGGCAAAAGAAAGGGCACTCTCAATATTTTCAAATTCCCTGAAAGAGCCTTTTAAGGCTTCTCTAATTCCTTCCCGTATCTGCCAAACCCCAACTGGAAATATGTACTGAGGGTGTATTTCTCTCAGAACCAATGCAGCTGCCTTTCTTTTTATTTTATTTAGGTGCTCAGCTATTGATAGCCTGCCTGCAAAATATGCCCCAGCTATATGTGGATAGTGGTTCATACCCCTGACGTCTTCAAAATCTGAACCCATTCCTATGTTTCCTTTGCTGTCCAGCCATCCCTCCTGCATCTCAAAGGACCAGGTGCTAAAGGGAATCAAAACAACTGAATAGTGATTGTATAAGTGAGAGTATTTGTATACCTCAAACAAATCAACAGGCTGATAGTTTTCTCCTATTATCTTTTTAATCAAATTTGCCGAAATTGTGCTGTCTGTAGCAGAAATGCTCCATTTGGTTGGGACCAATTTCCTGTTTTTTTTTAACCCAACCATCCCGATGCTCAAAATGCGGTTAATTTTGCTAATTTCCACCCCGTCATGATATAGGTTCATTACAGAGTCTTTTGAGGGCAAATCTGCATCGTAGAATACCTTTTCTATTCTTTTGTCTACTGTAAATGACGAACTTGCCTTGAAATTTTTTAAGGGTGCAGTCAAACCATAGGGTGCAGAGTCTGCATCAATGCCTGTGTTTTTCTTTTGTTCCATGTCAATAAATGGAATTTTTTCAAATAACAATTCGCTTTCAGCAGGTGAATTTGCCATGGCCACTTCCTGCAATGATTCTATTTGTTTCCCTGAAATTGTATGCGCATCGATATCAAATACCCCTCTAACAAGTGACATCCTATAATTTGCAATTTCCACCAAGTTTTTTCCGAGCCATTTCTCTGGACTGTCAAATATTGAGGTATTACCATGTAACGGTGGGATCATTGGCCCAACTTTTACCTTGGGATATCCGTATGCGCCTACAAAAACTGATGGAGGTGTTGCCCCCGAAAGATTTGTTGCCGTGAATTTCGTTGCATTTGAGTTAAGGAATGCAAGCCATCTGTTTTCTAGGTTTTTCTTGATTTCTAGTATGCCTGGCATAATCTTTAATGTCTACAAGATCTAATTATGAAGGAAATGCGCCATGGTGAATCTCACAATACTTTTGGCTCCATCTAACCATTTGTTTGAGTTTGATTTTGATGGATATGGTTGAAAGTAAACTCAACAAAAATTAGATAAATACTATTATTGTTGGTATGATTTTTTTCCACTCCTGTCGAAAAACGGTTAAATTTCTTTTTGTATTTTTTATGATTCTTTTTAATCGATTCATATCTTTTGCTTGGCAATATTTTGTACGAATTAACCACTATGTGATCTAGTTTTCTTCTATTTCTGTTATTTTTTCGTCAGGGTGTTTGATAACTTTTATCTTGCAGTTTTTGCATTCATAGTAATTAGTGTCACGAGAATGGCTAATGGAGCCATTTAACCATATCATTAGATTCCCGCATCTTAAACATGACATAGTCATATGTATGTATACAAACTTTCGATTGTAATATTAAATTCTTTGGAAATGCAAAAACAAAAGATGACACAAACAGTCCTACTTTCCAAATCTTTTGATGTCATTAGTTAATGAAAACCCATAAACTGATTGTTTGGAAATCAATCATTAATGGAATGTGGTTCCCAACGATATGCTATATCGTAATTATGTGGTTATCCGGCTACTGGTTTGATGTTTAAATGCTATATCCTGTTATTGTGGAATTGTGGGATTGCTTTTAATTGCGTTTTGATTTGCGTTGTTGGGAATTGGGGTCATTATGGCTTTTGAGTTGGATAAACTACACAATCCTTTATATATTGCATAATTGATGTTCAATTGATGTCTTTATTCAGTAAAAGAAAAGTTGTTAGTGAATATGATAATTCGAAAATAGCCATGGGCTTTTTAGCAGCTATTGTATTATTTGGTATTTTTGTTGTAGGATATGACCAAGGTCAA
>JADDOW010000063.1 GCA_016782225.1 Nitrososphaeraceae archaeon | reverse complement strand
GAGAAAAGTGTTCCAAAATGTCTTCCTCACGAACTGTCACATTTAGGTAATCATCGCTGTTAGCAGGACAATATACTTTGTAATTGTATTTGGGTACAGTCATTTTCAAAAGTTTATGGTTTCCTAGTTTCAAATAATTTAAAATCCTGAAAAAATAACAAGAAAGAAAAAAAGAGGGACTGAAATATTCTTTAAAATATGAAAATCTACCTTTGGAATACAGGTCGTCTCTTTTTTTCTTTCCCAAAAAAACCATAAGAGAAACTCTTTGAATTAAGTAACTAATTCTTAAAAGAAATAAAACACATCTATCAAATTTAAGGAATACCCCACCTACTGGCTCCTTAATCAACCACGAAATTAACCCCTTCATTGTTTTTATGCCCTACTTTGTTAAAGTTGTATTATGTATATATCTACTTAGATAATTTGATATGCGTATAACTATTAATTCCACATTCTTTTTTAAGGCTTAAAGTTAGGAATATCATCCCTCTCTGTTCTTTTTTCCAGTTTGACCTGATTCTTTATGCCATTGTGGAGGAACTATTATACATGCCTATGGCATTATATTCATAAATTCATTCATTTACTAACAGAATATCTTCTTACAACATAGTGAACCTTTAATCTTATGCACATCAGTTATCATTGATTCATTAGCGAGTATTCTTTGTTTCTTTTCCAATTTTGTTATCTACTTTTTCGTTTAGTTGGCTTGTGAATGGATTTGCCAGAACAAAGACTTTTCAACAGCCCGTCGTCACCTTCAATTTTTTTATGTAATAATTGAATAAGTGTTTTAAAACAAAGCATTATGACAAAAAATATATTGTTTTTCCATCCTATTTGCCTTTATTATTCAGGTGAATGCCAAAACAGATTGTCAGTATACTTTTTTTATGATGTTTTGGATAAATCATGATTTTTATACCACATGATGATCCTGTCCGTAAGTTATAATTAATCCAAACGCTGAAATCAGCAATGGATACCTTCTTTATAGTAAAGGACCTAATAATGTTTTTTGTTCAATTTAAAGGAAGGTGCTTTGGCAAACAACTACTATTTATAAGATACATTTAAAAGGCATTTTTTCCATTTTGACATGTATTTCAAAATATGATCAAACCGGATCTTTTGTTCTTTATCGTATAAAAGAACAATAAAGTCGCATTTAGTGTTGTGTTCTTATTGTGTTAAAGAACGATACCAATATTCGTGTTGCTTGGCAACAGAATCCCATGTTAGTTTCATTTTAAAATTGTTAACACTCTCTTTATAAATATTATAATTTTTATTTAGAAGTCTAACACCATTA
>JADDOW010000099.1:4215-5994 GCA_016782225.1 Nitrososphaeraceae archaeon | reverse complement strand
GGTTTATCTCCAGGGCTTTGTCATAGCACTCTATTGCCTCCATATGGTTGCCGCCATAGTATAGTGACAGGCCCTTGTTGTTATACGCGTCGGCATTCTGCGGGTTTATCTCCAGGGCTTTGTCATAGCACGCTATTGCCTCCATATGGTTGCCGCTATAGTATAGTGACAGGCCCTTGTTGTTATAGTACGCGTCGGCATTCTGCGGGTTTATCTCCAGGGCGGTGTTATCATCAGCAATGTGTTTATCATTATCTTCACTCATTGATTTTACCGAGTCTATTGGAAGATCATTTTGTATCTTTTTGTTGATAGATATATCCTTGATTTTTACAGTTATCCCTTCAATTTGACTTTCCAACGCTTTTTTCTGTTCTTTTGGTAGGGAAATGTCAATTAAGTGACCATTCAATGTTTTTATAAATTCTTCAATAGAACTTTTAAGCTCAGGATCTAAATCCTCCAAATAGTTTTTATTAATGCTTATACCCCCATCCATTGGATTATCCCTTAAATTGAAATCTTTATAATTATCAATAGTTATATCATCTCCAGATTTATCCTGGTTATTTGGCAAATGAACCGGATGGTCTATATCCATTGATTGTCAATATATATGAATATCAACAATTATTTAACTTTTATAGATATGCATATAACATATAAATTATTCATAAAATCGGCATATATATCTAAATCAATATCAATAAATAGTAAAATATGTAATTTATTATGCTTACCAAGATTAGAGTCGGTAGAGCCAATTGATAACATTATTAAATACACATCATTATAAATCAACACAATATTCAAATTAATATTCATCTTATGAAGCGTGCAATAATGATACTTTATTTTTAGAGGTAATATATAATGTACTACTCTAAAATAATATTAGAGCAGAATTTATTTATTTATTATATGATAAAGGGAGAGAATAAAGATGAGTGTGCAGAAGAGACAGGCGCTGTTTTACTGTCCAATAAGTTCATCACTTTTCAATTGTCTTTCTAGCTCCCCTAGCCTATTCATTGCTTCAATATTATTTTGTAAATCCACAAACAAAGGCTCATTTCGAATTCTTAAAAATACCTCTATGACCTGTTCATTAGTAACACCATGTTTTATATCGTAATTGATATTCCGGACTATGTTAGACAACTTGCCATATTTTTTATTTTTTCTAATTTCCCATCTAGTGGCATCCACTGGAAGCCCTTTTACATATTTTATTATTGTCTTTTCCATGTTTTCTATATGCCATTTTTTTAGAGGATAGCTATTTTGAATCAAAAAACTTTCTAATTACCTTAAGCACAATACAATATAAAAATTATTCATTGGGGCAATAGGCACCACCATAAGATTAGGACAATGGTTCAACTCATATTTTTCTATCCAAAAGCAGACAAATGTTTTAGGCGCATTCATTGAATTCTTATTATACTTGTAACGGTATTGAGGACAATGTTAAAGGCAACATCCTTGAACTTTAAATCCGCCATAAAACAGTATAAAATGAAATAATATTTACATTAATGTTATTTTTTTCTGCTTTTTTTGTAAAGTGTGTTAATATTTGTCTCATGCCACAATCAAATTTAATGGTTAAATCATGGATATTGTTATAAGACCTAAAGATATAGAACAAACATGAAACAAAAATTTTCTTCAGGAAACAAGTGTGAATGTATGTGCCATGGTAAAGCTGGTATTTTAGAATATTGTGGATATTGCGCCACTTCTCATAGAAGGGGATTTTCAAATCAGAAGACAAGA
>JADDOW010000099.1:0-4063 GCA_016782225.1 Nitrososphaeraceae archaeon | reverse complement strand
GACAATAAACAAGTTTTTTCCGGTTATACCAAGCATGGGAATTCTTAATGCTTCAACCGCATATGTTGCGGGGTTGAAACTAGTTAAAATTGATAACCATGAGGGGATATTATCTAGAGGAAACAAGGCACCACTAAGGAAATAGAGAGGAAAAGCCACAAAACTCACTATCAATTGAAAACCCTCTAAACTTTCCATATAACTTCCAATAGCTAAACCCAGGGAAGTTAAAGCGAATGACAACATTAGAACTACTACAATAAAAGATATCATAGAATACGGGGTGTAATTGATTCCGATAACTACCCCTATTGCCAGTAATATGAATGCCTGTATCAATGAAGTTGTCATTCCCCCTAAAGTTTTCCCTAAAAAGATTGTACTTCTTCTGACAGGAGCTACCATAACGCTTTTAAGAAAATCGAATTTCCTATCCCAAATAATATAGGCTCCAAAAAATACCGATGAAAATATTACAGACATTATAACTATTCCAGGGAAAATGAATTCCTGATAGTCAATATTTGAACTGTTGGACGGGGTTGATATGGTTGATCCCAATCCACCCCCAAGAACAAATAACCATAACAATGGGGTAAACGTTGAGGCTACAAGCCTGCTCTTTTCTCTTAAAAATACCTTGAACTCCCTCAGCCAAATTGCATACAGTTTACCCAACTCAAGATCGAATCTAAAATAATTTCGACTATTTTTTTCCATATTGCGCGTATCGCTCCATAAAACCACCCTCTGGGCCTTCTTTGTTTTGTTGATCTGCGATATGCCTTCCAGTGAATTTTAGAAATACATCATTTAGAGTGGGTCTTTTAAAATTTACCGATAAGACACTGGTATTTATGCCTTCGTTCAGGTATTTTAAAATAACCGGGAGGTTGCGGTTTGCGTTATCGACATAAATAATAACCTCCCCTGTTTTTGTAGATCTATCCACCTGGTGTACAAAATCAAATTCTTTTACTGAACTAACTATTTTCTCCATCCCGATTATCCCATTACCATCTAACTGAACATGGATTATTTCTCCACCAAGGCCCTCTTTTAATTTTAAAGGCGAATTGAGTGCAATTATTTTACCTTTATCTATAAATCCGATCCTGTTACATAGGATATCAGCTTCCTCCATATAATGGGTAGTCAATATTATTGTGATTTTTTCCTCATTTACCAATCTTTTAATGTACTCCCACATTACCTCCCTACTGCTTGGATCCAGGCCAAGTGTAGGTTCATCAAGAAAAATTACCTTTGGTTTATGAAGCAATCCTCTGGCAATTTCAAGACGTCTTCGCATTCCACCCGAATATTTCTTTACCTGATCATCTTTTCTATTTGTTAACCCAACTAACTCCAACACATCTTCTATTCGTTTTTTGCGAATAGGTGAAGGAACATTGTACAATAAAGAATGAATCTTTAGGTTTTCATACCCAGTAAGGATGTCGTCACTACTTGGGGCCTGAAATACAATACCTATACTGGACCTAACTTTGGAAGAATCATTTAATACGTCATACCCATTTACAAAAGCTGTTCCAGAAGTTGGCTTTATAAGAGTCGCGAGGATGTGGATCAGGGTGGTTTTTCCCGCACCATTTGGACCTAAAAGACCAAAAATTTCATTGTCATGAATCTCAATGCTTATATCATCTATAGCAATCAAGTTTTTATATTTCTTAAAAAGATTATTGATTTCAATCAAAACTGCATTCTGTGCTATAGGTTGATTTGAAGAAACTTAAATAATTGTCTATTATGATTTCAAAATACACGGTTAACCATTAAACATGCAATTTATTCCTTATGCCATAAAATCCATGGTCTATTGCTATGCCATATTGAGAAATATTACAGCTTTTTTTATATGTTAAATGGTAATGCACTATTTGTATGAATATGTTTTTTCACCCATCAAAAGAAAAGTACAAAGTCATTGGACCGTAAAAAGGGCGTATGGTAACTAATCACACACCCTCAGATAAAGATAGAAAAAACAACCATTCAAATAAAATAAATATAAACTAAACTACAATTAATTTTTATTGTAGATTTTTTTGTATTTGGTTTCATTTATTGCTTTTTTGGAATGATCCTATCAGTATTTTTCTCTATTTCCCCTAAAATGTATTCTAGATCATTCTCAAGGCTATTTAATTCTTCCAGAGAGAGCGAATCTATATCCACGCCTTTGTAATAATACCTAGCTTTTCCTATAAAAGATGTTGGTAGCTCTATTTTGAACAATATATCATCGGTCTCACTTTCTTTTTCCAGAGTATTTTTATGGTTGTCTTTAGGATGTTTTATGCTAATCTCCCCACGGTAAATTGCAATTTTATTAAAATCAATATCGAGAACATCTTTGATTCGCCCTAATACTTTTTGTCGTGCTTTGTAGTTTCCATCAATTCTCTTATTGATTCTATTTCTAATATCCTTTAAATGCATCTGAACCAAGATTTATTTTGATTTTATAAACTTTTTTAAAATTCAGTAAATGACAGGCAATAAGCATAACAAAAATTAAGACATATTGTTTGATTTGTTTTTTGGTCTGCCAATTAGCTTTTTTTGTTTAAGGCGTATGCACACAGTAATAGAATTTATTTTTATTTTACTTTGATTATTTAGTATTTTATTATCTTCCCTTATTGCGAATAGGAAAGGATATACCATATTTTTTGATCTTTTTAGTGGTAGCGATATCTGTCTTTAGCTTTTTTATTCCCCAATTACTTTAATTAATATTTTCTTATTTCTTTGTCCATCAAATTCCCCATAAAATATCTGTTCCCATGGCCCAAAGTCCAATTCTCCATTAGTTATAGCAACGACGACTTCTCTTCCCATAATCACGCGCTTTAGATGAGCATCTGCATTGTCTTCCCCTGCATCATTATGCCGGTAATGATCAACCGGATCATGTGGCGCTAGTTGTTCAAGCCATTTATCAAAATCATTGTGCAACCCGGTCTCATCATCATTTATAAAAACACTGGACGAAATATGCATCGAATTTACCAAACAAAGACCTTCGCTAACTCCACTTTCTTTTATTGTTTTTCTAACCTGCGATGTGATATTTACAAATGCATGTTTGGTACTAGTGTTTAATGTAAGGTATTCAGTTTTAAATTTCATATTTAAAAGAAATGGACATTACTTCAAGTTTTATATTCTTACCTATTAGGGTTTAGAAATCTTTTACCCATCATATTGCCAGTTGTAACGTATGCCACAGCATCAGTTGACTTTACTAATTTGCATCATGATAAAAATACGCTGGAAAAAGAAAAAGAAAACGATATCAAACAATCTTTTGATCTCTTCCCGGATTTTTTCCTTGGAAAAAGCATCTAATTCCAAAGACACACTATTTTCAACACATTAAAGATAAAGAATATGTAAAAGAGTCACCAATATCTATAACCGGCTCTGTTCATTTAAGCTTCAATTCTTTGTTATGAAAATCTGAGAAAAGATTCAGCCAATTGATTACGTGCTTTAGTTTGCATTTCTTTCTTCTGCAAGGGAAATAATCATCAAAGCATTCAGTTCTGTCCTTTATGCACTGCATTGTACGTTCAATGATGCTTTTCTCATAAGAGGAATGCAGATGATGCTCCACCCTCAGGAATCCGCATGCTTGCGGATACCATGTTCCACCGTCAGTCGAGACAGGGTGTTCCCCATGTTCCTCTAAAAGGTCGGACAGAAAGCGTTCGGCCACAAACATGTTTCTTTCCTTGGATGTGCTTACTGAAAGGATTTCCTTGTTGGCAGGCTCAATCGCTACCCAAAGCCATGCCAATTCCGAACCAATTTTAATCAATGTCTCGTCAACGACAAACCCCTCAACCTTCTTTTTCTTCGAAGAAAGCATCTTTGGTTTGTGCTTTTGTATCCAGTTCCAGATGGAAACATGATTTCGTTTGATAAAATATGAGGAGAGTATTTGAGAGGCTCTCCTTAATGACAGACCGGAAAAATACAAATACAATCCATAACCAATATGCGCTGAAGGTGTCCTGTTTCTACCAATCAC
>JADDOW010000014.1 GCA_016782225.1 Nitrososphaeraceae archaeon | reverse complement strand
GGCAATTGAAAATAATGTATAATGTACACATAACAATGACTTAATTTAATATGGTTTTTTAGGTTTTTTAGTAATATTCAGTTTATTTGGAAAAACACAGCGGGTGACACATAAATCACATATCATTTGTTGCGGCATCGTTGGATTTAATGATTCAGTTTTCATATAAATAACTAAAAAACCATGGGCGTTAAACAAGTAATTGGTCCCTCTCGTCAGCCAACAAATTCTATTAAATAAACAAAACGATTTCCAAAGGCGCAAAAAATATACCGGTTTATCTCTATCAGAATTTAGGCTCATTATGTTATCAGTATTACTGTTTCTTGTGATTAATTGTGATGGTCAACCATGTTATCATTGTACTTTAAACATCACGAATACCTATTTTTTGGTATTCAAGAAAAGTTAGCGCCATAGCAGCTATATGCCCTAAATTGACTTTGATTATTTTCATAATGAATTTGTAAACCATATTCAAAAAATATTCAAAGAAAATTATATAATGGCCTCTAGGATAGAGAGATAAAAAAAATAAATGGTTACTGCTTTTGCATTTTACCAAAGTCCCAAGTGGAGAAAAACTGGGGGGCGATTCCAACAAGGACATGGTTCCCTTTTTTGGCGCTTTCTGTTATCATTTGAGCTAAGGGATGATCAAGGGTAGCTAGATACTTTTTGCATATGTGCTCTGCTTCTGGTACAGTCTTTTTTATGTCTTCCACTATGGTTGCAATGCCTTTGCCTTTGATACCTTTATATGGAAAATTCTCATCATCAATTGAAAAATAGACATTGGGTTTATATCGAATGTTTTGAATCTTCTTTGACATTTTGGGAGTCATTACAGAGATTTTTCGAATTTTTTTATCATAGCTAAACCAAATAGGTTGAATATTGGGATCACCTTTTTTATCGATTGATGCCAACTGCAAATTCAGTTTACTTTCAAGGAATCTATCGATTTCCTCTTCTGTCATGGAAGGGACAGAGGCGATAGCACTAATTATCTTCATAATTACATAGTATTGTGTAAATATAAAAATTAGAGGATTAAGAAATCTTTATCAAAATTTTTGTGAATGACATATTTTATCTCAGCTACAATCTGAGACAAATAAGATAGACGATAAATAGTGCTATCTCCTATTTTTCCCTTTTTCCATGATAAAGGTGTTTACATAGTTTAAACCAAAAAAAAAAGAAATAGTTTTATTTTTTATATCTGAATATTTTATCGTATTTTTGAATCAGTTTATATCCAGATTTTAAAAATTTTGTTGATTTGTATATTTTCAATGCGGGCTTGATGAACTTTAATGGAAATAGAACGGGAATAAGAATTGTCAATATGATGTCTATCCAATATTTTTTTACAAAATATCGTAGATCACCTCCTACCAATTTAAACTTTATAGAGAGATCTACTATTAGCAAGAAAAATACAATCCAAGGCAACATTTCAAAAAAAGTTTCATAGCTTTCTGGAATGTGCATCAATGAGTCCTTTAAACCAAAGAACTCATAATCAAAAGACACAAAGCCTATAAAAAATAAAACTAAAAGGATGAATATGGATAAATCGTTTATTACTAAAAATTGCTGAACCTTTTGCATTATTGATGCTTTAAGCATTTTATTAAATACAATTAAGTTTTCCTAAATTGTATTTGGGTTAACTAAATTGAATAGTATGGAAATAGACATATCTTTTTTATCATTTACTTAAAAAATGCATGGATACCAATAATCTAAATAACACCGTCTCTAATATTGGGATAAGTTAATATTCTGATGGATTCAAAAGATGAGATAAAATTTGTCATTGTAGTTCGAAAAGATTTGGACATGGGATGCGGAAAAATAGCTGCTCAGGTAGGTCATGCATGCAGTACAGTTGTTTACAACAATATGGACGGAGCTTATAATTGGATTAATTATGGAAATCAAAGGAAAGCAGTACTGAAGGTAAAATCCGAAAAGGAATTGATTGATTTGATGCAGAAAGCAAGAGTATACGGAATTTTAACCACTGCAATAAGAGATGCGGGCAAGACACAGGTAGAAGCAAATACTCTTACTTGTTGCGGTTTTGGACCGGATACATCCAATAAGTTAGATAGATTAACAGGACATTTAAAATTATTATAGTTTGTACTATTTACGATAAATAATTTTTTGTGGTTTATTGACCATAATGATGAATTTAAAATTAATCAATTGATCAGTAATATATTAAATCAACCATGGGGTAATTGTGAACATCCATTTATTGATAGTCGACACATTCTTTACTAATGACTATCCGCATAGTATTTTTAATTTTAATTAAAATTCATTTAGTTTACCAATTCAATAGTAACTGGCCCTCCATTTCCAACCCTATAATCTAAACGAATGATAGATCTTTTGCCCCTATATATAACACTGGTTTCAAATATCCTTTCATTGAATTCAAACTTCACTTTTTTATTTAACCATTCTTTAGGAACAACTGCCACCAACCCTAGCCCTGGTACTTGTCGAAAATGAGTATTAAATGTAATAACTTTTTCTTCAGACACGCATTTATGTTGTTTCCTATAAATAAAAAAGTTATGTTGTAATTCTTGATGTTTTGTGTTATCTTAATTTCTTTGCATCAAAATTTATCTTACAATCTTCAATGGTTATGGGCCAAATATACCCTTTATCTACTTTAAAGGACTATTACCTTTAATCATATTGTAACAATTTTATTTTTTATTTCATACAGAGAGTGAAAGATATCTTAAATGTATTAAGCAATGCATATGATTGTAAAGGTTCTTAAGGCATAATCCTTTTTAAATAAAGTGGTAACATATTTTTTAAATTCTTTTTTTTATGCTATGAATATAATCATTAAATAAAGTTCTCCACAACCATATAGGTCGCAATAGCCCATATCTTGATTGAGAATCTGTTCTATAACATACCAATATACTTGGAACTAACTGTTACCAAATGTATATTCTATGATAATGACAGTAAACTTAAATGATGTGGAGTAGGATTCACAGTAGTAGCAAATATTACATTAAATACAGGATCAGGTGTTATTTAACAAGATGTTATAATATCATAAACAATTTACGGTATACTCGATATTATAATTGTACGGGTTATATATAGCCGTAATAAATTAATGAGTAGAAAACAATTATTATTTAGAAATAAAAGCATACTGCTCTATATCTTTTATGATTTTTTCACTTAGCATGCCAATTAGTTTTCGTTATGTCGTGCAACAAAAAACTATCTTTCAACGAAAATTAGCTCAGATATTGGTGTGCAATAATTGATCTATCAATTCCAATAGGGGTATCACTAAATAAAATGTTAACTATGATAACTAAAACGCATGATGATTCAAAAAGCCTTTAAATGCGAGCAACTACCATTATAATTATTTATTGTGATGAATAGCCAATCGATATTAAAGGTAAGCGAGGTTTTTGACTCCATTCAAGGCGAAGGATCTTACGCAGGTACACCTTGCATTTTTTTACGTCTCGCAACTTGTAACCTAAAGTGTGCTTGGTGTGATACAAAGTATACATGGGATTGGGAAAACTATGATATTGACAAGGAGATTAAAGAATTTAGCGTATATGAAATAGCAAAAAAAATAACTTTATCCAATAAAACACACGTTGTAATCACAGGCGGAGAACCACTTTTACAACAGGCCAATCTAGTTTCGCTATTGAGGCTAATTAAAAGTAAAAGAGGAAAGGAAAGCAATCCAAATGTCTATTTTATCGAGATAGAAACCAACGGGACTGTAATACCAACTAAAGAGATAATGGATTTAGTAGATCAGTGGAATATATCACCAAAAACCTCTAATTCCCATAATAAGCAAAAGGGTATAAATTTAGAACAACTCTATGAAAAATCTTTATCATTTTACAAATATTTGCAAAACGCATCTTTTAAGTTTGTCATAGACAAATCAGAAGATTTGGTAGAAATAGATCAGATTCTAAAAAAATATAATTTGCCAAAAGAGCAAGTCATTCTAATGCCTCAAGGGGCCACGAAAGAAAGCATACTAGAAAAAAGCAGATGGATAACCAATTACGCCAAAAAAAATAACTTTGCTTTCTCTACTCGTTTGCATGTATTGTTATGGGACAATCAACGGGGAAAATAACGCAATAACAATCATCATCTGTATTGAATAGCAATTATGACAAGATTAAAAATGATTTGTGATTCATATAAAAAATATAAGACATTTATCTAAATAGGTAATTAAAGAAATTCCAGGTAATGAATAGCAAAATAGAATTACTTTGATGTACAATATGTATATATTCATTATGTGAACACATATTTTGCAATATGGAGAATGGTCATAAAGATACGGTTTTAATTTAAATAGAGACGGAGGTTATCGGGGACATACATATCAAGTAATATGTTGATGATTTATCTAAAATGAAAGAATCTGTGAGGTTGTTTTTGATAAAATAGATTATAGAAATACTTGAAGTTATTTGATATGCAAACCTTTTAGAGGTTTGTTCAAAATGGACATGCCTACAGTTAACGGGCAAAAATCCATTAGTAAAGGTAACTTTATCAATGTGAAGAAAAAAGAGCGGTAACTTAAAATAGTTTTGCCATGGCAAAACAGGATACAAATATCTTTTAATTATTGTTTATAGCTGTCTATAACGTTATTTTACAGCATTTCTAATAATACTTTTTTACTTTTATTGTTTGGCTTTATCATATTTTTTATTAATTACTAATTTAAAGATTTAGATATTACAAGTGTAAACAATCCGTCATAGAAGTGGACTCGCTTAACTGATAGTTCCAAAGTACAAGATGGTGATAATAATTACCAGAATTGATGACATCAAAAAAAAAACAATTGATTAAAGCAATTTAATAAATTCTAACGTTTAAATAATTCGGAAATATTTTGAAGAATGCAGGCAAAACGCCAACTGGTTCACCATCTAGAGTAACAACAACATTTTTGTCTCCTGCTGTAACAATAGAAACATTCTTTGATTGAGTATAGTAAATGTTGTTTCGACTAACTCCTCCTTCTCCCTCATCTTCTGACTTGGATTGATCTTCTAATTTCAAGTTAATGATCTCATTTACAATCGCAAAACCATCTGAATTTCTTATAATGACTATATCAAGCAAACCATCGTCAACACTGGCATTTGTTGCTGCTTGAACCCCTCCTCCGAGAAACTTGCCATTAGCTATAACACCCATAGTCATTTTAGTGATGATTTTGTCATCAATACCACTTTCTTTGTTTAGGCCTATTGTTAATTCGCAAATCTCACTTTTGAAAGTTGGCACTGTAGTGATTAACCCTGATATTGTTGATAGTAGTCTGTTGTTAACTATATTCCTGATATCTTTTGCTTTACTTATGACTTCTGCGCCAATACCTATCTCAGCTGCATTAATAAAAACCCTCATCACATTTTTAGAAGAATTCTCGGACTCAGTTACTAGTGCAGATATAACATCTATTTTTTTGAAGGTTTTACAATTACCCAAAGTTGTGCAGCATTCTTTAAAATCATTAGGCAAACCAAGAGACTGTATCAAAACATTTCTTGTCCCACTGGGTAGGACAGTCATTATTGCTTCTGGATTTATAGGTTTTAGTGGCATTAGCGACAGATAAGCATTATTGTCGTCTTGAATTTTGGTGTTAAAGTTATAATCAATCTCATTATTTTCCTCAAAAAATCCATTTGCTACTTCGTTTATCATCCCATCACCACCAATAGGTATGATGTTCTTAAAGCCGTTTCTTAAATATGCTCTTGATAGTTCTGTTCCGTCACCACTTTTTTTTGTAAATGCAACCTCCATATCCGTTCCAAATGATTCACAAAGTGTTTGATAAATAGAATCCCAGTTTTTACCGGTTGAACCACTATTTGAATTTGGATTGACTATTAAAACAGTGTCTTTATTTGTCAATTTAGCTTACCATTTGGTTTTTCTGTAGGATGATTTGAGTGGTAGATGATTGGTTTTTCATAGTTAATGTTTATTTTCAGAATGTTTAAAATCTATATATATTTTATTATAAAGAACTGTATACATTATCTTTATATTTATAATATATATAACGTACACAATCTTAATAAATATGAATAATAATTATTCATTTTAACGATAATTTGGGATATTAATAAACAAAAGAAAGTATGATATGGTGTTTCTACAATAATATTGTATAAAAACCAATTAGCATATTATGGTTCATATCCCTGTTCCTACAAATACCGCTATAAAATGATTGTGATTAGCATTGTATTTCACATTAAATAAGCATTGTATTTCACTTTAAAAATATTTTTTTAATTCATAATGTTTGGAGTCACAAAAAATGATAGTGACAAATGCATGGGTTTTGGTCATAATATCATCAACCTGGTGGTCCTAAATCCGGTATAAAATCAGAGTTCAGAGCGTAGGGCCCCAAGTTCTGAACTCTGATTTTATATGTTAGGATTTGTTCTCAGGAAATGCCTCATCATTGAGTGCATGGACAGGTTCACCTGTAGGTAGTGGGCTGTCTTTGTTGACCTCATACCTGTTGATTTCGGGAAAATCTATATTTAAAATAACATTCATACCAACTTGGTAAATGACACTTTTTGGTAAATCGTACCTTTTATTGTATTGACCAAAAACTACAATTTTATCATTTGTTTCTTTGAAAACATGGCCAACATCATCCTCGTTTTTCGCCCTAACCCCTTTATTAAAAAGGGATCTGGGATACCTGCCTTCATAGCTTGCCAAATCAGTAACTGAATCCTGATCTTGCCAAGGATCTATTCTACTTGTAGGCAGAGGTGCGTTTCTAGGAACCGAGTATTTCCCTAGGTCTGAATACTTGAGCCCCAATAAAACGTTTGCACCAACCTGTTGGATCTCTTTTACTGGCACATCAAACCTCTCATTTTTTTCTCCAAATATAATGATTTTATCCGATGTTTCTCGTGCAACAAAGCCAACATTTGGCTCATCAAGGGCCTTTACACCTTTGTTAAAGTATCTTCCAGACGTCATTGTAGTAATAATCAAATAGAAATTATTAACCTTTTACAATCAGTAGCTAAATCTTATTGGGTATTATTTGATATTGTATGTCTAGCTACAAACACCTAAAGTACAATTGATGCGATACAATCTTAACAAATTTGATTCTTGGTGTTATCATCAGTCAATTACTATACCCTCAGTTGATTGAAAGAATTGCGTAATGTGCTTTTTTAAATATAAAGTTTAAACCATGAGTAAATAAGAATCTAACTGATTTAAGGACAAATAGACTTAAAAATAAATCGGTTATACCTCCATTAATGATTAAAGGTAAAATTGCCCTGATTACTGGTGCTAGTAGTGGTATAGGGTATTCAACTGCTATAGCGCTTGCAAAAGAAGGAGTTAAAATTGTAGCAGGAGCAAGAAGAACTGAAAGACTAAATGAACTAAAAAGCACAATAGAAAATCTGGGTGGTGATATAACCGTCAAGAAACTTGATGTTACTCAACAAGAAGATTGTTTTGATTTCGCAAAAATTGCACTTGAAAGATATGGTAATATCGATATTCTAATTAATAACGCCGGAATAATGCCACTGAGTTTTATCAAAAACCAAAAAATTGATGAATGGGACAGAATGGTTGATGTAAACATAAAAGGCGTCTTCTATTGCACAGCTGCAGTAATACAACATATGGCAAAAAATAAATCAGGCCATATTGTAAACATGTCCTCAACAGCCGGAAGAATTGTTTTTCCCGCTGGAAGTGTTTATTGTGCAACAAAGCATGCCGTAACCGCATTCAGTGAGGGGATTCGCCAAGAGTTTAGCATACGTTCTAACATTAGGGTTACATGTATTGAGCCTGGAGTTGTGGCGACGGAACTAACTGAAACTATTACCGATACTTCATTAAATGCCTTCATTGAAAACGTGAAAAAGATGGAGCCTTTGCAAGCAGATGACATTGCAAACTGCATTCTTTATGCTTTGCAGACACCAAACCACGTAAATGTAAATGAGATTTTGTTGAGGCCGGTCCAGCAAGATAGATAACAGTTAATCAATCTTTTTCCATTTTTGGAAAATGAAAATCATCCTTTAATACTTTACACCTCAACAATAATTTTGCTCATTTTAAATAACTGGCTGGCATACTGATTCTATTGCATTATTGGATTGGTTCAATAAATAATCCACAAACATATTACAGGAATTTTTTTAAGAAGTTTAGCATTATGGCAGATAACATAAAGATTAATCAAGAGTATAAAAACGACATACCGGATAAATCATGGATGTTATATCTATTAGAAGTATTCAACCAGCAAAACATTGCGGTTGAGTTGAACCTTATCTGCCAGTTTGATAATCAGAATTATTTTGAAGCAATATTCAATGGCTACAATAAATACAGATTTACAAAAGTTCTCCCCGAGATAGGGCAGAATTATTTGAGGCAGATTAGGTTTAACAAGTCGCGATCATCAATTGAATACTATTTAAGGAATCTAAGTAATGGAACTGATGAGACCTTTATTCTGAACCTGATTAATAATCCATCATTTTCTTACCAATTTTCAACCTGTTTTACCGGTGTTGAGTGGTGGAATAAAATTGCAAATAGGCCGTATCCAATAAGATTTGGTGTGGAAATCTCAAATCTGTTGTATGGCTATAATGACAATGCTTATGATTCGGAGTCAGTGATGTTTTTCCCCATCAATTCATTGGTTTCAAACAAAGATGGTCAATCCACTTCCTATCCTATAAAGTTTGAGGATAAGGGAACCAAAAATGGGTGTTTTTGTTATAATGCAGTATCAGGATCATGTGTCAATGGACTTGATATCACACTACCAGATTGACAATTCTCCAGTTTTATATAGCAGTCGGTTGGAATTTTTAGTTCTTCAAACAAATCCGGATGGAGTATCTTCGCCAGTATCTCTATTCCGGTAACTATTCTTGGGCTTGGTTTGCTAAAATACGAATTTGCATCCACCACATATGTTTTCTGCGTCCTTACAGCTTTTAGAGAACTCCATTTTTTATCTTTATTTAAATCCATTACTTCTTTGCAAGTTTTTTCAATATCAAAACCACATGGCATAATAACAATCGTATCTGGGTCAAATTTTACAATGTCATCTATTGAGATGATTTTGGACATCTCACCAATTTTCCCAATTCCGTTTATTCCATCAACAAGTTCAACCATTTGGGGCACCCAGTGACCTGCGATGTAAAGAGGAGATACCCACTCCAGACAAATGACTTTTTGTTTTCTAACCTTATTTTCCCTATCACTATTTTCTAATTTTTGTCTAACCCGATCAATTCTTTTGGTTAATTTGTTTACTATCTGTTGAGCTTTTTCAATATTGCCTGTTTCTTGACCTATCAAAATTATGCTTTCGAAAATGTCGTATACATTTTTAGGGTTTAGTTCAAGATTTCTTGGTTCGTACCCTAAAATGGAAAATACTTGCTGGATCTCCCTGCTAAAAGGAGCGCAAACCTCACACAGATTTTGGCTAATTATTAAATCAGGCTTTATTTCTTTAACTTTTTTTGAGTCTATGATAAATATGGGCTTCTTACTAATAGACAAATCCCTTATTTTTCTATCGATTTCAACGCTGTTTAGACCATTAGAATCAAATGACGGAGAAATGATGTGGGGTTTGTATGAGGCTTTGATTGGATAGGTACATTCGTGTGTAACGCCTTTTAATGCATCGTCAAGGCCTATTTCAAATAATATTTCTGTTGCACTGGGTAGAAAGGAGATTATTTTATCATATTTCAAAAGGCATGTTCACTTGATAATATTTTGGTTTTATTATCTATATAGTTTAATTTGATATTATTGTTAGCGATGCTGTAAGGTTTAATTCTAATTGCATTATCAAGAATCATCAAAACTTAAAACATATTTTATTGCATGTCATAACTTATTTGATTCTTTTCCATCCATACTCATTAAATGATATATTTCATTGTTTTTGATTATTCTTAATTTAATTAACATTTCCGATAAATTTTGTATTCTGTTGCATTAACTTGGCTTTAGTAATTTTAATTAGTTTGAAGATAACCGCAGTTAGATCAATAAAAAAACAACTTATTGAGTAAATTGGTGTGGATTGATTGATCTGAATAACTACATGGACAGCTGCAAAATAGTGGATCACAAGTCAATAACCAAATCCAAAAATAATCCAAAAAGGAAATTCTATTTTTACCGAATCAACACATTAACAAATTGTTTTTTTCCGTTAAAATATCTTAAAGATAAAGTTGCAGCATGATTTTACCTGTCAATAATTATATCCATTGCTTATTTTAAAAAATACCCATAAGTAAACAAAAACAATATTAAATTATAGCAGTTATATCTTATGTTAAATACTTTGACTATTGAGGATTTTACCGGTTATGCCACAAATAAACAAATCTCTAGACCCCCGTTGAATTTATTATTCAATCCTTCACTTATAGACAGACAGGATGTATGGAAAATTGATGTGGTGAAACTTTTAGAGATGCTATTGGCGATACTTAAAGCATCTGGAAACAATGATCTTCGGGTTTGTGGGGTCGCTATTCTTACATCTGCATTAATTCACAGGTTAAAGGTGGAATCAATATTTAAACTTGACAAAATAGCTAATCAAAAAGAGACTAAGGATAACAAGAGTAAAAATGATGATATAAAAACGCCTGTTCCAGAACTTGAAAGCATATCATTACCGTTTCGTAAAGAGACTTTGTATCCGGCATCACTTGAAGAGTTATTGTCAATATTGGAAAATATGATTACAGAACTATCAAATCCAACTGTAAGAAAAAATCAAATAGATTTAGAGCCGGTTCAAACATTTGATTTTCAAGAGTATTTGATTAAATTTGAAAAAGTGATAGAAGAGTATGAACTTAGGCTGTATGATATATTAATTGTTGATAAAGAGATACTTTTTAACAGTTTTGTAAGAGAGATGAACAGTTTGGAAATCGCACGATACTTTATAGCGATGCTATATTTGGCAATGAAGGGAAAAGTTGGCATTTCATATGATAAACCAAAGGAATCACAAATCAATGGACATGCTACAGAAGGTTCAGTTTCAATTGATGGCACTGACTTCAGAAGCATTGAAAATACGGAATTTATCAAAATAACGGTTATTAATAGTTAGAATTATCGAATTGGCAAAATTACCTCTTGATGAAACTATAGCCAGGGTAGAAGCAGCCTTGTATGCTGCGGGGCGGCCATTGACACTTGACGAACTAACAAAAGCTTCAGGGATAGATTCAAGGGAGAAAATAAAAAAGATTCTAAATGAATTGATAAACAAAACAAAAGTTATTTTTAAAGCTATAGAGATTGCAAAACTGGATGATGGTACATATGTTCTTCAGTTAAAACCAAATTATTCACCAATAGTAAAAAAATTTGCTTCAAAACCTCAATTATCAAATTCAGTGCTGAAAACACTATCTTACATCACGTATGAACAACCAGTTACATCCAAAAGACTGGTTGAAATAAGAGGTTCAAAGGTTTATTCTCATCTAAAAGAATTAGAACAATTGGAATTTATCATTTCAAAGAGTGCCGGAAGGATAAAAATTTATACCACAACAAAAAAATTTCAAAATTATTTTGGAATAAATGATTTAAAAACCTTAAAAAATTCTTTGTTATCAACACAACCTAGAAAATTACCTGATGGCAAAAAGTAGGCAAATTGTATTTGAACTTGGTATTGTCAAACAATGTAATTTAACTTGACTAAAAATGTATTTTGTCGCCTCATATTAAACCGAGATTCAAACAACACCAAAGAAAAACACTTAATTATCGTTTTAGCGGTTTTTTATTGTGCGCAAATCCATAGAAAATTTGGGCGGCCGAAAATTTACCGGTGGGCGAATAATTCCAAATAGAATTCGAAGAAAAGCTGAAATAGATAGATATCCTAATGAAGCAGTTTCAGGACCGACAAAAAACATAGTAAGGAGGGTGAGAGGAAACAATATCAAAATTGCATTTAAAACATCAGATCATGCAAATGTGACAGATCAGGACAGTAAAAAAACTCAAAAATTAAGAATCATTCGAGTTACAAAAAATCCTGCAAATAAAGATTATGAGAGAAGAGGCGTTATTACTAAAGGCGCATTGTTGGAAACTGAAATTGGAATTGCTAGAGTTATATCACGTCCTGGTCAGGATGGAGTTATCAATGCAGTTTTGATAAAGCAATAGCATAATCCCCCATAGCTTATAGAGATAACGGAAAGAATAAGAATTTATTAAATGAATTACATTTTACTTTATTGGTAAAAATAGGTATCACCATTTTTCCAGGAAGTAATTGTGATCGAGATGTCTATAACATATTTAAAACAAAGCTAAATTGCAATATTAGCTATATTGAAGATAAAAACAAAATAAAAAACTTTGATGCAATTATCATTCCAGGCGGTTTTACTTATGGGGACAGATTAAGGGCAGGGGCGATTGCCGCTCATAGCCCCCTGATGGATAAAATAAAAGAAACGGCTGAGAATGGGATCCCAATTTTAGGCATTTGTAATGGTTTTCAAATTTTGGTTGAATCGGGATTGCTTCCAGGAGCCCTAATACACAATAAAAATCTAAAATTCATCTGCCGTTGGGTTGATGTTATAGTTACTAACAATGAAACTCCGTTTACAAATCTATATGAGAGATATCAAAAGATATCAATTCCCATAGCTCATGGAGAAGGGCAATACGTTATTGATAAACAAACATATACAGAAGTAAAAAACAATAACCAAATAATCATGAAATATGATGAAAGAGATAACCCAAATGGCTCGATAGATAATATAGCTGCTATATGTAATTTAAAAGGAAACGTAATGGGGATGATGCCTCATCCTGAACGAGCGGGAGATGATGATCTAACACCGTACGGTGTTTCAACAGATGCAATATATATCTTTAAATCATTGATTAAATATGTCAACAGAAATTAGTGCCGGATAAAGACATGGCCATATTAAACGAATTTGAATACAATTATTTAAAAAAAAGCTTAAATCGAGAGCCAAATGAGTTAGAGCAAAGTATTATAAATGCTGAATGGTCTGAGCACTGTTCATACAAATCCTCAAAGATACACATAAGAACATTACCCACTGATGGTGATAGAATAATCAAAGGGCCTGGTTTTGACGCAGGTGTTTTGGATGTAGGAGATGGTTATGTCATTACAGTTCATATAGAGAGTCACAACCACCCTTCAGCGGTAGAACCATACGGAGGTGCGGCCACAGGAGTCGGCGGAGTACTAAGGGATATCTTCTCTATGGGAACACGGCCTATCGCAGTGTTAAACGCTTTGAGGTTTGGTGATGTTGACAGCAACAAGAATATTCCATTAAACAAAAAAAATCAATGGTTGTTGAAAAATGTTGTCAAAGGAATAGCAGATTATGGAAACTGTATGGGAATCCCGACTGTAGGGGGTGAGGTCGAATTTGACAGTTCTTTTGATAATTATTGTTTAGTCGATGTTGCATCCATAGGTCATGGAAAATTGGATAATCTTGTCAAAAACAAAGTAAAAAAAGGAGATATCATAATTTTAGCTGGGAATTCCACAGGCAAGGATGGTATCAACGGGGCGTCTTTTGCCTCATCAAATTTGGATGAAGAAAACCGTTCAGCCGTCCAAATCCCAGACCCATTTTTAGAAAAAATTCTGCAGGAGGGTATTCTTGAAGCCATAGAAAAAAAATGCGTAAATGCCCTGAAGGATCTTGGTGGTGGAGGGTTATCATGTTGCTTATCTGAAACTGCAGACAACCTGAAAAAGGGATTTGAAATTGAGTTATCAAATATACATTTGAAACAAAAAGACATGAACGATAGTGAAATAATGATTTCGGAATCGCAGGAAAGAATGTTACTTATTACAAGTAAAAAAAAGAAAACAAAACTATTTAATTTATTTGAAAAATATGGCATAAAGTATTCTGTTATCGGAAAAGTCAATAATGACAAAAATATACTAATAAAAAAAAATGGACAGGTGTTAGCAACAATGCCTGCCAAGTTAATTGCCCATGCCCCTTTGTTGGATAGGCCATCAAAGGAACCAAATTATATGGATAATATAAATAAACAATTTAAAGAACCAAGAATTCCAAAAAATTTCAATAGTTTAATATTTTCAATGATATCAAATCCAAATATTTGCAGCAAAAAATGGATTTACCAGCAATTTGATCATGAGGTGGGTATAAGAACGGTATTAAAGCCTGGATTTTCCGACAGTTCGGTCCTAAAGTTAGATAACGGAAAATTCATCACGTTTAAGCTCGATGGCAACTCAAAGCATTGCTACCTTGATCCCTACGAAGGCACGTTAGGTTGTCTTGCTGAGTCGGTTCGCAATACGGTCTGCGTTGGTGCCACTCCAATAGGTATTGTGGATCATCTGCAATTTGGCAATCCCGAAAATGAACAAATATTTTGGACTTTTTTGGAGAGCATAAGAGCTATTAAGGATTTTTGTACATTCATGAAAATTCCGGTTGTTGGCGGAAAGGTGAGCCTTTACAATGAAACCAAAAGCGGCGGTATTAAACCATCTCCGGTTATTGGCGCACTTGGTTTAATAGAGAACAAAGGTTTGGTCAGATCACCAATATTTGAGACTTACGAAAGGATTTTCATTATGGGTATGACATATGACGAACTAGGTGGCTCGGAATATTACGAATATTATCATAAAGCTTTAGGCGGAATAGTGCCAAAAGTAAATCTAGGCAACCACAAAAAAATTGTAGAATCTGTCAAAACGATGGTTAAAACAAACCTGGTCTCTGCAATCCATGATTGCTCTAAAGGTGGATTGATTATCTCATTGCTGGAGATTTCAATTCAAAGTAATCGGGGTTTTGTTGTTGACATAGGCAAGATACCCACATCCTGCACAAGATTGGATTATACATTATTTTCAGAGAGCCATGGTAGATTTATATTCTCGACCAAGAATCCTGAAAAGGTAAAAGATTTTCTGATGCAAAGGAAAATACCATTTGCCGATATAGGTGTTGTTACAAGTGACAAAAAATGCAGCCTAAAATTTGACAATAAAGCAATAGTGGATTTGCAACTATCTGAAATAATCGAAAGGTATGATAGTTCCCTATTGGCCATTTTGGAAAAGCCCCCATAGTCAAATGATTTATTGATGTTCTCAATCATTCTCTAGAAATTAAAAACTAAATAAACGGTAAGACGGGATATATCTTGTTCTAATGGTCCATGAAAATTGTGGAGTTGTGGGTATTTTTTCACTTGGTGGATACAATGTGATTCCTTATTTGATAGATTGTCTAAGGTCCCTGCAACATAGGGGCCAAGAGTCATGGGGCATAGCAATTCCTAATAGGCCGCCTTTCAAAAAGACCGGCTTGATCTCAAAATCGGCTAATGAATTTGAGAAAATAGTTGAGAAATATTCCTCAAATATCGCTATAGGGCATGTGCGTTACTCCACATCCGGTTTTAGTTCTTTAGAAAACGCACAGCCGTTAAAAGTCAAAGACTTGTGTGTTGCTCACAATGGAACAATAACTAATGCAGAGCAACTATCCAATATGGTTGGTGGTTGCACTTTTTCACCACAGAATATGACCGATACCTTAGTTGCATCTAAAAGACTCGTTGGTCATTTAAAGAATAATGGCGATATGGCAAAGGCTATGAATATCCTCAAAAACGAAATGGTTGGTTCATATTGTTTTACTTTCCTATCAAATAGCAACACAATATATGCAGCAAGAGACCCCAGAGGTTTTCGCCCTCTTGTACTTGGATATCATAAAGATATCCAAACCTATGTGGTTGCCTCCGAATCGTGTGCGTTATCCTCGATAGGGGCCATTCTATTAAGGGATGTTGAACCGGGAGAGCTTTTAAAAATAGACAAAAACGGCATATCCTCTGAAAGGTTTTCCGAACAGAGTCAGCATGCTCATTGTTCTTTTGAATTTACCTATTTTGCTCACCCAAGCTCCATTATGGAGGGAATTAACATTTATATGGCAAGAAAAAGGATTGGCGAGTATTTAGCAATAAAATACCCTGTGGAGGATGCTGATGTAGTGATTCCGGTACCAGACTCATCCCGACCTGCAGCATTAGGTTTTTCATTAAAATTGGGTCTGCCGTTTGAAGAGGGTTTATTAAAAAACAGATATAGCAAAAAGGGCTCGATGAGAAGTTTTATTGAACCCTATGCCGAAGATAGGAAAGAAATAAACCAAAGCATATTACCAATAAAAGAGATTATCCACAATAAGCACGTGATAATAGTTGATGATAGTATTGTTCGAGGCACTAGCTCTGAATCCATAATAAAATCAATCAAAAATGCCGGTGCTCGCAAAATTACCATGGTGATAACATTTCCACCAATAAGATACCCCTGTTATGCCGGGATAGATTTTCCCTCCCAAGAAGAACTTTTAGCATTTCAGCATGCAAAAAATGAAACATCTAGTGAAAAGATAGGTAACAACATAGCTAAAAAGATAGGTGCAGATAAAGTGATTTATAACGATACTGAAAATTTGGCACTAGGAATAGGATTGAATAAAGACGAGCTATGTTTTTCATGCTCCACAGGAAATTATTCATCACTTGGTATAAAGCCCAATTTTAAAACAAAATACCAAATAAAAGATCAACTTTTGAGAAACTAGCATTTAAAATTTAAATCCAGTAGATCTGTATGATAATGTGTTGAGTTTAGAAAGTTTAAGAGATAAAGCGTTCTTTCAGAATTCCATTGATGTCTGGATAATGCTATGTGAAGAAAAAAAATGGGAGTATTCTGAAATAAAGAATTATTTGAAATTTATAGATCACTTGTTTTCAAATAGTATTAAAATTCAACGGTTTCCTCTTTGCATAAAAGAATCTGGAGGTATGTTTGAACGTGGGAAGGATAAAACAGCTTTTCTGGAAAATCTCTCTAAAATCCAATCAGATAATGCTTCTGCATTTACCATAAAATTAACTGAGAGCAATATCTCTAAAATTAGAAGTTTTGAGATCGATTGATTCCGCACATAAAATTCACCGATTTTTAGATGACCAATGCGTTGAATCTTGAAATCTCCATTTCAAATAATCTTCAATAATCATTTTATGGTCAAATGCATAAGTATTGTTTTCAATTTCATTTAGGTTTATCCAACACATTCCAGTTGCGTCGTCTCCATCTTTGCCTTTTAAGTTATCCATTATCAAACAAACAAAAACAGTACTTATGATATGACCACGCGGGTCCCTATCAGGATCGGAATATACCCCCAGTATTTCCAAGGGTTCAATGTTCAGAGAGGTTTCCTCTTTAACTTCTCTTCTTAGAGCATCCTCAATCCTTTCACCGTAGTTAACAAACCCTCCCGGCAATGATAAGTGGTTTTTGAAAGGATCGTCCGTTCTTCTTACAAATAGTATTTGATTTCTTTCATTATGAATAATTGCATCAATTGTTGGAATTGGATTTCTATTTTTTTTTTTTGACATTATTATTTCAACAAAATTCTCGGCATATATTCAATAATGTTTGAATCCGGGGACAAAAAACAGCCATTTGCATAATTAATTAGCGTGGAAAAAAATCATTTAGTTCTTTTTTCGAGATATCATCAACCCATAGAAATTTTCTTTGTAGTGTTGAAGTGTATATTTTTGTCCATTGCAAATCCATGTAATTCATCCACGCTTTGAAAACCCTCGGATCAATGTAGTTTCTTAAGGAAGTTCCCAGATTATATTCTCTAGATTCCTTATGCAATTTTAGTTGAGATTCTAGTTTTTCCAGTCTTTCCTCCATTTTTATTTTTTGTTTCTCTGTTTTCCATTTCTTTGATGCAATGTCTTTTTTTAATGACTGTATTGCAATATTTTTATTTTTTATGGATAGTTCAAATTTTTCCAAAGAAATCTTATTTGCAGGGTTTTTAGGATCTATGCCTTTTTTGTGATTGCAAGTTATAGCTGCCTGTAGATTTGCAAATTTTGCAATATAAATTTTTTTTGACTCTGGAGACAAAGGATCTACCTTGATTGGGGGGTTCTTCAGAACATGCTTTACTACTTTTGTGGCAATATATGTTCTGAAAACTTTGGCCGTAAGACCGGGAACATTTTTGGGATCGATATTACGTAAGAACTGGTTTACTTTCATGGAATTGATGTTATCAAAAATAAGGTCAGCGTCTGATTTATTTTTCATAAATAGATTCAAATTTCTATACAGTGTTTCTACTTCTTTTGAATCAATTTTAAGGGTTTTTTGCCAAGGTACGCTATCCTTGCCCAAAAAATTAAACTGAATTGTATTTCCCCCATTTTTATCATTTACAAACTGAATGTGTTCGACTCTTAAGGTTGATGCTCCAACAGTATCAGACTCGTCTGGATCTTTTTCATCACCTACTCGCATGGCTAACTTGAATATAAGGTAACAGACTGTAGCTATTCTTTTTTGATTGATATCCTTTGATGACATTCTCTTTATTATTTCATTTTGAATTTTAACGATATATTTTTCCAAGGTTTTTGCCTTATCGTATTTTGCCTTATCATAGTTTTGCCTTATTAGAGAAGAATCATGCAGCCAAACATATTTTCTTTTTCCAGTAAGTGATTCAACCCAGGATGCTAACCATGTTGAGCTATGATCATGGACAATGTTTTGCCAAGATCCCTCTGGAACCGGGGCATCCTCACCTAAATTTAAAATAACATCCCTAGGATAAACACGTGGTTTCCATCTACCCCTTAGAGGATGTTGTCCCCTTCCCATAAATAACCCCGGTGGTTCCACAAGCCAATTTGCAACATCTACCTCAATCCCATCAATAATTGCTTTTCCGTAAAAATTCCTTAACTTTTCTTTTTCATTTTTTTTTTCAATAATAATTTTTTTCCTTTCTTCTGTGGATAAATTCCTTAGCCTCTCTTTTTCTTTTTCTTTTTCTTTTTTTTCATTCTCAACATATACAAAAAAATCATTGAAATCTATTTGCTCAATCGATGTAAGAGCATTAGCATATTTTTTTGGAAGAAATTTTTTAAAATCATTTAAGAAATTTCTTTGAAATATTAAATCATTTACATAATGCGTATCTTTCTTTTTTGCCCACGAATATATAAGTTCCTCTTGCTCCCTATTTAACAAGAAAGTTTCCCCATTTATCTTGCAATTTAGCCCTTTTAGCTGATATTCGGGTGGAAAGCACACACCATTATGAATTAACGTATTCCATTTGATTTTGTTGTTGTCATAGTTTAATGAGGCTTTTCTCTCTCCAGATTTAATTGAAATTGATGATGGTGAGGAAGAAGAGGCAGACATTTATTGTAAAAATTAATTGATATTAATATATAAAACTATTCTGTTTTTTCACAAAGTAAATTTAATCTATCGCCATTTATTAGAATAATACAATAAGAAAAATAAACTTTTTTATGGTCTGAAATTGAACTAATTAAAAAGTCTTGCACAATAATATGCCAATAAAAATAGGTGAGATTGAATTGAAAAATCCAATTATCGTTGCATCAGGGATCTTGGGATTGTCTCAAAGCATCTTTGATAGGTTATACCAAGTAGGTGCTGGTGCGATTGTCAGCAAGTCAATTAGCCTTTTTCCCAGAGAGGGTTACATAAACCCAACTATCACAACAATCAAAGGAAACAGCTACATAAATGCAGTGGGATTGGCAAACCCTGGCTTGGAATCCTTCACAAAAGAAATTTCTACTAATAATGTTCCTTTGATTGTTAGCATAGTGGGTTCAACTATTCGTGATTTTATTGAGATGGTGAACAAATTAAAAACGCTAAATATTTTAGGATTTGAATTAAACCTATCATGCCCTCATGTTGAGAAAATGGGTATGGAGATAGGGGATGATCCAAAAGCAGTTTATGATATTGTCTGGAATATAAAAAATAACTCGGACAAACCATTGTTTGTAAAGGTAGGAATGGGAAATTCCAATATTATAAAAACCGCAAAGATTGCAGAAGCAGCAGGCGCTGATTGTATAACCGCAATAAACACAATACGTGCAATGAAAATTGATATAGAAACTGGCCATCCAATCCTGGAAAACAAGATAGGTGGTTTATCTGGAGCATCAATAAAGCCCATAGGCGTCAGATGTGTCTATGAACTGAAAAAGAATATAGGTATTCCCATTGTTGGCTGTGGTGGCATTTTTACCCATGAAGACGTAGTTGAGTATTTGATGGCAGGTGCATCTGCAGTACAGATTGGAAGCGTTTTAGGATTTGGAGGCTTGAATTCTTTAGATAATATTTTAAAAGGATTGAGTAATTACCTCAAATTAAAAAACTATACAAATGTTTCCAAGCTTATTGGAATTGCCCATAGATCTTAATTTCGTTGGAATTGTGACAATCAAATACACGTCTCAATACTGCATATAGTGAATACTTTTTAAGGGCAAGTTAGGTTATTTACTAAACCCAGTCAGATCTTCCTGCATGAATATTGATTTAATAAAAAAAACATTGCTACAATTACAATTAAAAGCATGGATACTACTGATTTGAATCAAAGTTGGTGCTTTAGAATTAAAGAATATACCTAGTTTTACTGAATGATATTGTTTTTGAGGATATAAATAATTGTGATGTGCTTGTATACTGGTCGTCCGCAGACTGGATAAAGAATAAATATTAGAGTAAAAATAGTTATATATGAGCGATACCGAAAGTATTGATTCAAGTTCACTTTTAAACAAACCTGTCGAATCAATTGTAAAAACAGATATTGAAATATTCGAAAGTGACAAACTGGTTAATGACGCAATTAAAACATTGCAGCATAAAAATTCTAGAAGTGTATTAGTCTCTCACAATAGGGAAATAATAGGAATTGTTACTAAATCAGATATTTTATTTAAGGTTATGTCTAAAGGGAAAAATCCATCCAAAATAAAACTTCGGGAAATAATGACCACCCCAATTATTGCTGTTAGCCCAAAGACATCAATTCAAGATGCAATTAACATAATGAATAAGAACAACATACGTCAGATAATCATAATCAGCAATTCTAGCGTTATTGGAGTCTTAAGCAGAGAGACCATTTACGATAAAATTCATTTACTCAACACAAACATCACAACCAACCTAATTAGCGGGGGTCCTGTTTGCATCATAAATCCAAAATCTATTGCGCTAACCAAGTCCCACGAAGATACCCACGTATTGTCTTGTCCTTATTGTTCATCCCCTTTTGATACAAAAGAGTCATTGTCAAAACATATAGATAGGTTGCATTTGGGCTCTGGCGCTTTGGAAGGCGATAGGAGGCGCCTTTATGAATAGAATATATAATGCGTGTATTTTAGTTCAATTGCTCAAATAAATCAGAGCTGAGCTTGCCGGGGTAGCTCAGCCTGGTCAGAGCGTTCGACTCATAATCGAAAGGTCGCGGGCTCAAATCCCGCCTCCGGCATTTTAATATAGTATAAACAAACAAAATGGCGTTTACCTATTTCCTATTGAATATTCAACATCATCAAATTCGATAGTTATTATGAGGGGTAAACATAAAAAAAGATGGTTTAAATTTGAAAATTTTCCCAACATAACATACTGTCTATATTAATAGACCAAAAAAATATTGATTCTAATCTAGTCTGTCCAATATTTAAATACAAAGCCATATTATTAGTAGTCTACTATACAAAAAATGATTTTTAGCATTGTCGAATGGAGTATTTGTAACAGCAACTGATACCGGTGTTGGAAAAACACTTATTTCAGCATCTTTGGCATGGAAATTATCTCAACATGACGATAAAATCTGTGTGATGAAGCCTTTTGCAACCTCTGATAAAGTTTTTTCCAAGAAATTTTATTCTAAAGATCTGTACTTGTTATCCAAATCAATTAATTTGACCGAAGATCAAAGTTATCTGAATCCATATTTTTATAAGCTACCAGCATCCCCATACATGGCAAGCAAAATATTAAAAGCAAAACCGCCGAGCGTTACGGAAGCACTAAAAAAATTTTCATATTTGAAAAGAAAATACAACTTTATTATTGTTGAGGGGATAGGCGGGGTAATGGTCCCCATTAATCAAAAATATAATATAGTTGATTTTATCAAGCTAACCAGGTTATCGATAATTATAGTAGCAACACCTATGATAGGAACAATTAATCACACACTGTTGACAATCCAGAAATGTAAAGAGCACAATATACCCATAAAAGGGATTATATTCAATAAAATGCCAGAAAAACCCAACATTGTCATGAGATCAACTCCATCATTTATAGAACAATTGACAAAGATACCTGTTTTGGGAATTATACCACATTATAAATACTTAAGATTCACTGCAAATACCTTTAAAAATATATCAGATAAAATCAAGTATACCACATGACAATATTATGCATTGCTATTAGTCACTATATTTTCCCCAATTTTTTGACATATTGCTTATATGCATCGAGATATGATTTTTTATCCCCTATATCGATAAATCCCTCCTCGTTTTCCACAATAAAAGCCT
>JADDOW010000002.1 GCA_016782225.1 Nitrososphaeraceae archaeon | reverse complement strand
AACTATAAATGATTTGAGTTATGGTTATAGGCAAGTTTGTTTTCATATGCCAGACATTATTGTGGAATTTTAGAACCTCATAACGGATGAGAAATTTAAACAATGTTTCAACACTGCTTCTGTAATAGCAACACCAAATCACCAATTTCAAATCTGTCGAGTATGCAGATCTATTAATCTATCAAAAGCAATAAGGCAGTTATATTGATGGTAGAAAATAATGGCAATGCAAATGACCGGTAGACAACAATGTAGACAATCGCGCTTTAAACTGGAATCTATCAATCAAAGCCAGTATGAACAACAATAACGCCAATCTTCGTCATCTAATCTATAGTTGTCACCATTACCTTTAGGTGCGACACTCTTTTGTTGATCTGCTGAGGCACCTAAAGATCCATTGCAACCTGTACCACCTTGATAGCCGCTTTTCCAAGAGGAGTCCTTGGCTGCGTCATATTGTTGTATATACGGGCAAGGCGGCCGTCATTGTGCCTGCCATTAACAGGGGTAGCAACATCTGACATAACTTGAATTGTTGTTGTCGGGCTTTGATTTGTCTCATGAGTATACTGTACTGCAATAAACTGTAGTGAGATCTAATAGTTTCTTGCATATAGTAATGGCTCTCTGTACACATCCCTATCATTTGTAAAGTAGCCACGGCCGTTTCCATCACATGTTGTTGATGGTGTTGATCCTTTACCTAAAAGAGCATTACGCACTTCTGCTGGAGAAGCGCCAGGGTGTTGAGCCTCGTATAACGCAGCTGCTCCCGCAACATGGGGTGCGGCCATGCTTGTACCGCTCAATGTTGCATACGAGTTTCCCTTGTATGTGGAGTATATCTTGACCCCGGGAGCTGCCATGTCCACAACAACGCCATAATTGCTAAAGCTTGCAAGGGTGTCATCGCTTCCAAAGCCTGTGCTTGGTCCTTTTCCTCCACATTTGCCATCGCTATCCCCTATTGCAGATACAGCTATTACATTGGGATTGTTGGCGGGGGAAAATGTAGAAGCATCTTTGCCTGAATTTCCTGCTGCCACAACAAATGTAATTCCAGCCTTTACGGAATTATTAATTGCCGTATCAAAAGCAATAGATTTGCATTCACACCCGAAACTAAGGTTGGCAACCTCTATTTGGCTCGCATATTGTGTTATAAGGTCAATGCCTTTTATTACGGTCGAGAGGTCTCCCGAGCCATTTTTATCTAAAACCTTTATTGCCCATAGTTTTGCGCCAGGAGCCATGCCGACAACGCCAATGGAGTTATCTTTAGCTGCTGCAATACCTGCAACATGGGTGCCATGTCCGTTGTCATCGTTTGCTGATGACGTACCCGCTACAAACGTCTTTTGCCTATAAACATAAAGATCAGAATGACTAAATTGTATTCCAGTATCCAGAATGGCTATGTCTGCATTGACACTTCCATATCCATTCCCTGACCTTGTGGAACTCAAGTCCCCATCAACCCTGTTGATTCCATTTGGCAATGTTTGAGCAAATGCTTGAACTTTTACATCTTTTTCGACATAGTCTACAAACGGGTTCTTTTCAAGTGCCTCTATAACCTTCTCGTTATGGACCCTGATTGCAAATCCGTTTAATGCATTTTCATAATTATGAAGTATCTCTGTTCCTTTGATGTCCACCTGGTTTGCAACTTTAGAAAGAATCTCACGCCAATTCAAGGTGTCATCCTTTAGAACTACGATGTATTGATCTGGTATTGCCTTTCCCCCAATTGGTTCTTGTAAAGAGAGTGATGATGGCAATAATGTGGATGATGGTGGTGGAGATAGTTTATTGTCCTCAGAATCTAGGTCATTGTCATCTTTATTATCTTTCGCATTTATGCCCGGAATCAGCTTGTATAATTCTTCAAGATTGTTATTTCTGGTCCCATCAGTATTTTGATTTTTATTGGCATCATCATCACCATTAAGATTGAAAAAGGGAATGTTTGGCACACCGATGTTTTGCGCATATGATGTTTGCGGAGAAATGGAGGAGAACATGCCTGTTATCACTATAAAAAAAGTTATAATCAAGTTTGCAGAAACATTGGATTTTTTATTCACAAAAACAAGATAATTACTTGATTTAAAAGAAATGTTAAAACATCTTATATAGTAATGCTTTCTATCTTGATTCTGTTCTATAATTTTGTGCAGATCTTGTTTTGCTTTTATAAAAGGTTACAAACTATTAATTGATCTGTTTTGTAAGGAACTTTTGGTATTCGGAAATTGTAAAAGAATACACATATAAAATATATCAATAATCGAAAAAACGATTACAAAATTTAAAAAGTTAATCGTTATCCATCATAATTGCAATTTAAAAACGAGCAAAACAGCCAGCCATCCTAAAAACCATTATATAGTTTTTCCTCACTTTTTAGATTAATGCATAACCATCTGATAGAATTATCTATTATGTTAATTGGTGTTATTTTGGTATCTACCATCATGGAGACACAAATGTTCTATGCTCAAACATCAAACGAATCTGATGCCACTCAATGCGTTGCGACTCCTTGTGAACTTCCTACCTCTCAACCTTTGCCGGCAGAACAAAATACCACCAACACAATTGTAATGCCTACAGATGAAACACAGTTGTCCGATGAATTGCAAAACAACGATGGTCAAACAGAACCATGTATTTCCCCATGTCCTCCAGGAGAGCTCTGCATTCAAATGTGTCAACCAATTGGTCCATAGAACACTCACCACTCTCCAGCTACATAACTAGTCTTTAAGTGAATCACAACAAAACAACAAAAAACCATATGAGGTCTGATTCTATAGGAACATTATCTTATTCAATACCAGAAGAAAAGCAATCAGATTCAGAAACGAAGAACTAACAAGGATGCCTCTACAGCCTCAACTGATGCAACAATTGGCGACCATAATGCACCAAATGATGTAACCATTGCAACAGCGCCCATCATCATCACCAGATACAGAAAATACGGCAATACGGGTAGAATCAAAAAATTTTTAATTTTCTTTATCCTTTGAAAATAATAACGTTTTCACAAAGGCTCTATCGCACAATTAGTTATTCTTATGTATTTCTAAATATATTCACTAATGGCTTTTAAGATTATGGAATTAACCAATAATTTAGCGACTAAACCTATAGATAAGGCATATGAATTTCTTGAACTTGATTCTGCTCTACTAAACCCATTATCGACAAATTCTGTTGATGAAATGATTTTCTTCAGTGGCGGTCAAGATGGAAATGCAGCCGCATATATCAAATGAGTATTATCTGTAAAAAAGCCCTATGTCGGTATATAGCAACATTGGTATCCATTATAAAAAATTATTTGTTGGTATGTATTTCTTGACCTTTCTCCTCCATTGCAGATTTACAGTGGCCTAGCATTTCCATTAGCTCCGCAACCTCTTTCTCAAGTTGCATTTTGAGGGAGTTAAGCCGCCCAATTTCCCCAGCTGTTTCGTATAGTTCTTTATCCAGATTCTTGAGTTTATCTTCCTGATGCAAAATGTTATATGTGTCTTTCTTGTTGGCTAACCCATACCACCTTAATTTTCTGTATAGCCATCCTAGCAAGTGAAATTCCATCACCCATCTCCCTGTATATGGACATCAGCTTATCCATATTCGTTAGACGCAGATAATCAGAATGCAGACCGAATACCCCGCCTGCCTCCATATTAAGAATAATTGCAACATCCACCAGGTTTTTGTTTTCCTTAAAAAGCTTGAATGCCTTGGAGTTAATGGATAAGGAGTCGTTTTTTTCTATAGATTCCTCTTCACCGATATATCTTCTCTTAATTGTACCGATATCCTTTAGCGATATATGTACGGCTTCAGCTATTTGTCTATAGGACTTGCCATCTTCGGCAAGTTTGATTACCAACTTCTCCTTTTCCTTTTTACTCAGTAACATTGCAGTATTAAATATAGTAATTTAAATAAAAACAAAAAACAATGATTCTGTTGATTCCATGATGTTTTGTGCTGTGTTGCAACGTTGTAAACTGACTCTGCAAATACATTATGCAAGCACTATAATAATTCAAAAAATATGTTCAAAGCAGCATCAGTATTTAGCAACCAACAACTTGGATGTTACATAGAGGGTCATCCTTTTTTTAATAATTGATATTTAGAATTATCAAGTAGAATATGTGGACATCCTTGAACATTTGGAGATGTTCTACCAAAAATCCCAGCTCGGACTTTTATATGTCCATTAAGACTAGTTTAGCCTTATTGCAATAACAGAATATGAGAATACGACACATAAAATACAATATATAAAATCATTAGTCATTCGCAAAAGAGTCTTAATGTTTTTTCTTTTTATCGGTGCATTAATTTAGAGATGTTCCAAATGTCCTAATGTTCTATAGGCAGTTATAGTAGTTGTGGATAGATTTGTTTAAACCATTTGAAATTTCTCCAGACATCCACTGTGACATCATAAATTGGAATCCTGTTCAAAACGTATAAATGAATAGCGCATATTTTAAAAAAACAACAGGCAAATTCAAACGAATAGGATTATATAAAACACTGTACATATAATATGCAATTATTTATCTTTGGGGGTTTGATAGAAATGGCAAAGATAGATGAAAACAATAATCTGAGAAACAATTTTGATAGGTCTTCTATTGCATGGTTCGCAATATATATCGCTATTGGTCTTGCTATATCTTTTGCAATGCCGTTTCCGTTATCGCTGATACTATACCTTGGAGTATTCTTGTTATTGCAAAAATATAGATTAGAATCAATAGAAAAAAGACGCAGTTCGGATAGACTAAGCAAAACAAACAACAACCCAAAGGACAAGGGGCTTTTTAATGGCATTCTAAATTCCATCTCCAACACTCTTTATGGTGACCCATACGGATCCTTTGGGTATCGCCCTCTCAGATTTTGTTGCATGAATTGCGGAAGAGAGCATAAAAAAAGGTCCTGTCCTGCATGCGGATCAATGGCAGTAAGAGCGGAATGAACACAACAGATAATGTATTTTTATTTTTATTTTTATTTGACATAAATAATTGATGTATGTAGAGAGAATGCGTTTTAAAATATGCATGTAGCAACATATAGTTTAGATAATCCAGTTAGAAACCCAAATGTGATTAATTTCACCGTCCCACAGAGATGTAATGGTTTATGTCTAACAACAATCAATTGACTCGAAATACGAATTACAGGAAACAAACAACAAAAAACATCTGTAGCAACTTTGGATTTTATTGACTAGACTCATTTTGATAACTAAAGGGTTATTACAGTTGTTCTGTTATGCTGATTTTATACTGGCATAAAAAGACAGTAAAGCTTGTATACTTTATATGACAAATTCTTATCTTACATCAATTGCAATGGCATGGAGTATTCTTTTAAGATATATCTTGACCGATAAAATATACTAATAAATTGCTCATAACTCAAATATTAGGATATCCAAAGCCAATTATTTTATGAGGAAATGTCCTTGGATTCAATTAGTTTATTGATGTTGAAGTGATGAACATACAATCACCCTATCATAGGTGTCTGGATTGTCCGGTTGTTTCCGTGATGTTATCTTTAGAGCCTGGCCATAGGAAATGAATTACATCATTTTACAACAGTACAGCGCAACTATGGCGAATACCTTGATACCTACGATAACTTCCTAAATAATCTTAAATCATCATAATCAAGTTTGAAAATACTGGGGATAATCTGGAAATTGTCATGATTTATGAAAATGCAGAATATTAACTATGCCTGTATTATTTTAAGGGCATAATAAACATCCAACATCAAAAAAAAGAAAATGGCCTATTCTCTTCTTAACCGGCGGAAGCGATCAATTGGTCGCTTTTTGCTGCTTTCTCTTTGCTACGATTGAGCAGGTGGTTAACAGTTGCATACACCAATACACTACCTATAGCCGCAACCCCCAATAACAATAGTAAGTCCTGAGGTGTCAAATTATACAGATCAGGGACACCATGTCCAAATGCCCCCGGTGATGTTGCCGCTTCCACTTTTGATTGGGCCACTCTCAAGGCTTCAGACCAGGGGTCGAGTGCTTGTGCCTGTTGTTGCGCATAGGCCATTGTTCCCCTGTTAGGCAGTGAGGCCAGAGGCATCAGACCGAGCAAAGAGACATCAGACCGAGCAAAGAGAC
>JADDOW010000050.1 GCA_016782225.1 Nitrososphaeraceae archaeon | reverse complement strand
ATAAATAGTTGAATAAATTGATTATAATTTTGTATATTAAATATATATATTGTTATGTAAGATGTTTTAATGGAGTTTGACCAGTAGATTTTAACAAATTTCATATTATCCAATGTGAGAATAGATGATTGTATGGGTTTGGTTACTGATGAAAAGATAACAGAAGAAATGAATTTTATTAAAGTATTAAATTACAACATAAGATACATCAAAATTAACAAAATCAACTCATCGGGAACAATTGTTTTGCTTCATGGTATAGGAGCATCAGCAGAACGGTGGTCAGAATTATTACCCCACATTGATACTAATCACAATATAATCATACCAGATATAATTGGGTTTGGCTATAGTGAAAAACCGCTAATTGAATACTCCATAGATTTGTTTATGAAATTCTTGGACGAGTTCTTCAAAAAACTTGAAATAAAGAACCCTATAATAATAGGCTCATCATTTGGGGGGCAATTAGTAATAGAGTATTGTCTAAGGAATCCAGATTACTTTAAGAAAATTATTCTTGTTTCACCGGCAGGGACTCAAGTTAGGTCAACATTTGTATTGAGCCAATACATTTTTTCTGCGTTATATCCAACAATAGATAATGCGAAAAGGGCTTTTCAGATGATGTCAAATAACAATAATCATCAGATAAAAGATTCAATAATCAAAGATTTTGTAAATAGAATGAGGTTACCCAATGCCAAGTACGCATATATATCAACGCTTTTAGCGTTACGAAGGAACAGTGATTTAAAGGACAAATTAAGTGAGATTAAGGTGCCTTCATTAGTGATATGGGGACTAAACGATGCCACAATCCCAGTGAGTAATATAGAGTACTTTAAAGTAAATCCACTCATAAAGACTTGTGTGATGGAAGACTGCGGACATACACCTTTTGTTGAGAGACCCCAGGAATTCTACAAATTAGTTAAAGGTTTTCTAGAAATCTAAATTTTAACCAAATAAAGCATTCAACATTAAAATATTGTTAAAGTATTTGATTTTTCATGGCTAAAGATAATGAAGAAAATAAAGACATAGACTTTAGGAAATCCATTGAAAAAGCTACAGAATTTCAACAAGATCTATTGAAGCAGTTTTCTACAATTCAGTACAACGCCTTTCAAAACATGTTTTCATCGCTACAAGGATTTACAAATTACAATGCTATGTTCAAAACCACGGTTCAGACAGGCGGAAGAATATCAATACCCGAAGCGGAAAGAAATGCCTTAGGAATTGAGGATGGAGACTTGGTACAGGTAATCATCATACCACTATCAAGAAAAAAGAAGAACGCCAGCTAGTAGAACAATACAAAAACTAATGGGTTAAAATCCATTTACCTACTCTTGGCACAACATTCTTTTGGGAATAACCACTAGCAATTAGCCCCACATGACCCGTAGGAAAATTCATTATACTTTTATCTGTGCTTGAAACAAAATCATTAAGAGGAATACTACAACCAGGAGAAACAAGGTGATCCGCATCAGCTACTATATTTAGAAGTGGGACTTTGATTTTTGACAGGTTTATCTTATTGTCACCCACAATCATTTTGTTTTTTGCAAAAAGGTTTTTTTGATATATGTCCTTTATCCACTGTCTAAATGTCTCCCCTGCGATGGGCGGGGTATCATAGAGCCATTTTTCTATTCTCAAAAAATTTTGAACGAAGCTTTCGTCCTCCAAATTATTAAACAAAGTTAGGTATTTGTTCACCCCTTGCTTGAATGGTTTAAGCGAGGCGTATAGCGAGTACAATAGCTCATATGGAAAGTTATCATGGTATGATAGTACTTTATCAATATCCATATGCTGAGCCATGTTTTTTATTACGGTGGTATCCTTTTCGGAGTCAACAACTGGTGCAATAGTTGTTAAATTTCTGACGTTTTTTTGATATAGGGTAGTATACATCAAACACATTGTAGCGCCCATACAATACCCCTGCAGTGAGACTTGATCTGTGCTTTCGATATCCTTGATTATCTCAATGCAGTCATAAATGAACAAGTTAACATAATCATCGATGGATGTGTATTTATCTAACTTTGATGGCGACTTCCAGTCCAACAGATAGACATTGATTCCCTGTTCAAGTAATTTGCTTATCCAGCTTTTGTTTTGCTGCAAATCGAAAATATAGGATTTGTTTATCAAAGCATAAACAATTAGTAATGGGAATTTGTAGGCCTGCTCTTTAATTGGTTTGTAATGCAATAACCGATAGAGGTTGGTTTCCTTTACCACCTCATATTCAGTTAACCCCGTCTTTATGCGTTCTATGTTTGACAGTAGTTTTCTTATTTCCTTTATTTTTACAATATTTTTGGGATCCTTTACAAATGTAAGGTATTCATTTGTTAGAGTGTTATATAATAATTCATTCATTTTTCTTCTCACTTAATTTTTTTTTTATTTCCAAAGACAACTTTTTAATTTCATACAAATTATAAAACAATGAGTCCTTCTCCTCCTTTGACATTTGTTGCCTGAAGGCGACTTGGTTTGAATCGAAAAATTTTTGATAACTTTTGTTTATATCTATGATGGAATTTAGTAAATTGTTGTAACTGATGGAAAACTCGGATGACTCCAACATTGCTGAATATACGTCTTCAAAAGTATTTATTATTATTTTTCTAATGTCCTCGGGTTTTTTTTCGTCTATCAATGAAGAAACTTTGTTTAAAGCCAAAAAATAGGCATTTATCATTCGCGACAAGTACAGATTAAGAAACGATTGGTATTTAATCAGCAAATTGCCGTGCTCAGTCAGAGTCTTTATATTGGTATTTGGATCATTTATTAATGAGGTAAAAGGCCCAAAAGTCGTAAGGCTATTTAACTCCGTTATCTGCCTAAAAAAGTTTTCAAACACAGATTTAAATCTATTATCATCATTGTATTCAGTTATATCAACATCATTAACACTATTGATGCCCATGTTATTGTTATTCTCTTTACCATTGTCATTACTTTTTAACTGCAAGTTTAGTTCACCTTGAACCGAAAATGTTCATAATCATAATATTTATCATTAACACTAATATTATTTTACATTTTGGTCATTATTAACTTTTTTATGCTGATGAATTTAACCTAACAATTTTATAAGGAAAAACAATCAGAGGTCTTGGGGGTCCGTAGCTCAGCATGGACAGAGCGCCTGCCTTCTATCAGTTTAGTTTGGAAGATAGCCGGAAGTCGAGGGATCGAAGCCCTCCGGGCCCGTTACGATAATGGCTTTATTATAATGGCTTTTTTAAACGGATTCTATACGAACACGATTATTGCTCTTATCTAACTCACATTGTAGATTCTATTTTGTGAAAAGCATCCAACAATATTTATTCCCTGAATTCTAATCTTTAAATTTATTATTATTATTAAAGATAATACAATCCTTTTTTAATGTCTGGTATCGTCACAAGACTATCTTGTCCACTACTTTACAGGTTTAATCAATCTAAAAATGTAAAATGTACATGTCCATAGGTTAAGACAAAAATAGTGATTGTAGAGCCTTTATCGTTTCGGGATTTTTGTCAGTCACTATGTATTTTATACCTACAGGCTTATTGTTGTCACTAATATCAATAAATACCGAATTTCCAAGGGGAATGGTACTTACTATTTTCTGGTCGGTTAGTTTAACATACAAGGTATTATCATCATTGTCGTATTCAACTATTGAATCCATAAGTCTAAACCCCTCTCTTATCTGTTCTTATTACTGTTATTACTTCCATAATTAATGTGATTATTAAATAGTATAATCAAGTATTTTAGGTTCTTTATCAATATGTGGCTATAACAGTCAAATTTAGATCATTTGCCGTTATTAGTGTAGTCTGCAAAATCAATTCAAATGGAAATTAAAAAAAAATAAAGCAGTAAAAAGTGATTCTCAGAACTCGAAATATGAGTTTACTATAATCTATATTGATTCTAATAACCCCTGCTTTCTATATTAGCATGATCGATGACTGGTATTCTATTATGTGGCAAAGTACAAGGGATGGTAAGACTTGCAGTAAATACTAAAGCTCGTCGGTGGAGTATTATTGGTATTTAAAGCAAATAATGTTGATCCTCTGCCTGATCAGTTAACTTCTCCTGATTGCAGTATATAGGGATTTAAATTGGATTTGATAAACTTTATAGAGGCCATAAATAAAAGACAGCAGATAGAACTTGAATGCATGGGGATTTATTGTAAAATATAATCATCTCGGAGAATATTGAAATCATAGGACAGTATTTAAAACAATTACCGATAGCGAAGGCATAAGAGGAGATTAGGTATCTCTTAAGTCAATCATACATAAACTACTAGTTCTGTTATACCTTTGTAGCCACAGTTACTAAATAGTCACGCCTCAATACATTGTCGTGGATATAGGTGCTAATGTCTGCAGGATATCCTTTTTGAGATCTTCAACCTTTTGCGGTTCTTTGATTTTTTGAATCACCTGTATCAGTGTGCCGCCTTTAGTGCTTGCCATTTTCCAATAGTGATTTGGACTCAATACTGGTTTGTTTATTGACCTCCTCTCAAAGTGAATGTTTTTGACATTTCTGTCAACACCAAGGCGTTTCTGTATGACTTCTGGAGTTCCCCATTGCATTGGCAAATAAGGTAGTGGTAGAGCATTTGAGGATGCCGTATTTGCGTGGCTAGCAGAAGAAATGGGGACGTGTTTTGCCATAACATCAAACAACTTCCCGTTTGCATGCTCTGGTGGCCATGTTGCAAATGCGATACGGCCCGCCCCCACTTTTTGTAACACGCAGCATTTCTTTTATTACCACTTCTGGATGTGGTGCAAACATATGCCCAAAGCTTGAGAGGACAACATCAAAAGAGTCGTCTCCAAATGGGAGATCCTCTACATCACCATCTTTCCATTCTATGCCCTCAGTGCCAGCCAAATCCGCCTCCATCTTTGCTAGGGTTAGCATCTGGGGGGAAAAGTCTATGCCTGTCACCTTGGCTCCTGTTCTTCTCGCAGCTGTTATGGCCGTATTGTCAGTGTCGCATGCTACATCAAGTATATGGTCCTCAGATGATACTTCGCATAATCTTACCAGATGTGCAGAGACAGGGATAAAAAAAAGCAATTTCGTTGTAGGAGTCCAAACTCCATGCGTTATTTGATTTAGGCGTGTATCTAGATGGTTTAATCATATCATAATCCAAAGCCTTCACTCTTTATTTTATTATTTGGTGAGATGAAGGCACCAAGACCCATGAGCAAAGAATATCCAGAGCAAAACCCATAACTATTGCATGTTAGTTGACGCTATTGCAATTTGGGGTTGCATGCCAGAGATAACAAAGGGTTGCATAGACATGACGAATGCATCAAGTACATACCTTAGCATTGCTTTGGGTGCTGTTGTTGGTGCTTTAATAAGTTGGTTAATATTCGCATTGCAGAAAAAGTCATTTGTCAAATAGGAAGAAAACCTCAAACGACTCAATGACCTAAATGAAAGCCATGATAGGATCCTAAAAATGATACAACAGTTTCAAAAGCATCAGGAGCATTTACTTGATCAAATACTAAGCATGGATAAAAAAATTGACTCTGCAATTGAAAAGAAAAAGGACATGATTTAAAATGATATCGCTATTTTAAAGTTCAAAAGATTAATTTAACTATCATTACGCATAACAATAATAATATCAATTATGAGATCATTCTTAACCTTCATCTTCTTCTCATCCAAATAAGAAATCAAGACATAGTAAATAATCGGAATTATTAATATAAACTCACAGATATCCATTTTAAATTAAATAATTTATGAGTTGGATGGATTTCGTAAACAATCATTTGGGGTTTTCCACTTTGATAGTTTACGTATCAGTTGCATGAAAGATATTGTGAATTATAGATGTCAACTCCTAAAAGCTATCCTGTGCTAGTATTCATAATTAAACTAGAATCTCTTTTTTTTATGTACTCCCTGTAGTCCTCGTCTATCTCCATTGCAGCCTGAAGTATTTTGCTTTTTATTGTGTTGGATGAGTTCACAAACATTTTTGTGTCCTTCGGTAGGCAGTGTCCGCCTATCCCGTCCCTGGGCTCCAATACCTCAACATTCCACTTTGTGTTTAGTGAGTGTCGCAATTCGGTAAAGCTGATGTTGTTTGCCTTGCAATAGAGGGCCAACTCCTCCGCAAATGCGATTTGCAGGTACCTGTGGGCATTCTCGATTATTTTTGTCAGTTCGGCCACCTCTATTGATGACACCGGATGCATTGGTATCTGCAGTGAACCCCCTTCTGTTTTCACGTGAGACATGGAGGTCAAATATGGGTCTCTTTGTTTGTTGCTGCTTACGCTGCCGCCGTCATTGCTGATGCGGATCTCCACCCCATCATAAAAGTTCAGGCCATGCTGTAGGCAGCAGCTGCTTACGCCGCCTATTATGCGCAATTGGTTGACCCCGTGTATGCTTTCCTCAAGGGCATACCACCTATGCGGTGCGTGCACCACGTGGAGCCTGTGGTCGACCTTCTCAAACACTTTCTTTGAGGTGCCTTTTGGGATGGTGCTTTCGATTGATATCAGTGCCCCTGTCTTGGCTTCCCTTGATATTTTCTCCACCACGGACAAAAGACTGTCAATCTGTGGGGAAAAAATGTCGTCTGGCCTGTGTGTTGACACACAGACTATGAGGACGTCAAAATCTTTGAAGTTGCTGGCCTTTTTTATGCCGTAATTGGATTCGGCAACCTCCATTGCCTTTTCATTGATGTCATATCCGTAAGCGTCAAAGCCCTTTTCCTTGACGTATTTGGCAACGGGAAGACCCAGTTGCCCAAGACCTATTACAACTACTTTATCAAGTCCACCTAAAAACCTAATTTTTGTATTATATATATTAGACAAATATAATTAAAGTCAAATTATAAATTATTAAAGAATTTAGAAACATTACCTTAGAATTTAATATCTCTCGATTATTATATTAATTAAATTGCAGTTTCAATAATTGGATATATAATTCTTTTCCATCAAATTCATTATAGTAAAAGGTTATATATCACGGATAAGGTCAAATTAATACGTGCTTAACAATCTAAGAAATAAATTTGATCCAATGTTTGAAAAAGTAGGTGTAGGGTTTGCAAGTTTAGGGTTTGGACCCAGTTTCTGGACTTGGATAGGTTTACTTTTATCAATTATATCTGCCATAATGTTTTCTTTACATTCACCTGCCATAGGAGTACCATGGTACACTGCAACAGTGCTTGGTGGCATATTTTTAATAGTCGCAGGGTTTTTTGACGCAGTAGACGGGGCTGTTGCAAGAGCAACAAAGAAAACCTCTGCTTTAGGTGGCTTTTTAGATTCGGTTATAGACAAGGTAACTGAAATAATTGTTTTTGTAGGGATAATGATAGGCAGCTATACTAATCCTGTACTAGTTTTAGTCGCATTGTCACTTTCTCTTCTAGTAAGTTACACAAGAGCAAGGGGAGAGTCCATGGGAGTCGACCTTAAAGGAAAAGGAATTGCAGAAAGAGCGGAAAGAATATTGATTTTATCAATTCTTGCCTTTATCCCATTTCAGGACAACATATCAGTAGCATTATGGATCATATCCATATTAGCAGTTATTACCGTAATAGAGAGATTGAGGGTAGTCTCGGCCATTTTTGGGGTATCTATTTTTTCCATTCAAGCAATGAAGGACATTTTTAAAAGAGATGTCACATCAAGGTCTAATGGTTTTTCATCACCAAGCAGTGTATCTAACACAACTAAATTTAGTAACGATCAGTCATCAGCATCCAAAGTAACTTCAAGTATCAAAGACCTATTGAAAAAGCCAGAAATAAAGAAAGAAACCAGGCCCGAGGAAACTAGAACCAGGCCCGAGGAAACTAGAACCACTATACCGAGGAAGGCAATGTTCATTGATAATGGGTCTGATCCTAATGAAACCGGCCGAAATACGGATCAAATAATTTCGGAACTTGAAGAGGAAGACAGAAAAATTGCACAATCCGTTCCCCCATCCCCATCACCTGATCTCAAAAAAGACAATAAAAAACCTTCAACAACAACCACTTCTACAACTACAACCACAACTAAAACTTCCCCATCAGAGACTTCCCCCTCAGAGACAAATGTTAAAAAAGAGGATAACGAAAAAGCAAATTAGTTGCAATAAGAAATATCATTGGAAATATGATTAAGATAGTCTTTATCTAATTTACATAAATTTTTAGAAACACCAACACAATTTAAATACGTTTAATTGTCTCAAAAACAAAATATTAAAAGATTTTAAGATATAACATGCTATTATATTAAAATATGCGATTTCAAATCAATAAAAGTTACAAACATTATCATCCTAGCTTTCCTGAATTTCTTCTATCGCTTTCCGAACGCACTTTAACTATACCCCTATGCACTGCACAAGAAACACAATAAAACTTCACATCAGTTGATGGTGCAATATATGCCCCTTGCTGCTTCAATTCTTTTGCAAGAGTTGGCTCCACTAAAGTAATCCTTCCGGTAATTTTCTTTGCTTTATCCCTTGGTACCATTGCGCCGCATTGACTACAATGAACAGTTCCTGAACTCCCCTTTCCACCTTTGGTTCTACCCCTACTAGTTCTTTTTTTAGGCATCTATTATTTTTGAAACTATTTCTATCCTTTAAATCTTATGATAACCTTATTATGTTGAATAAAATTTTTCATATTGAATCGTTTAAGAATATGAAGATAGGTATTTTTTCACATATTGTTTTAGATTCAATTAAAGACACGGAAGGATTTGAAACCGAAAGTCTGGGGGGACCATCTTGTTATGGCAACGTAATTGCAAAACCGTTTAATGTTGATGTGAGGTTATTTACCAAAATAGGTCATGATCTAGATAGCGAAAAACTAGACTACCTAAACCAAAATAGTATTTACATAAAACCGGATCAGGTTGATGACAATAACCCTACAACAAGGTTCAGGCTAATTATGCACAGGGATGGGGGCAGGGATCTTTTTCTTTTATCAAAATGTTCCCCGATCAATACAACCTTTTTAGATACAGGCGGATTAGACGGCATTGTATTAAGCCCAGTCATTGATGAGGTTTCAAACGAGATATTTCAAATTCTACACCAAACAAAAGAAAAAGACAGTTTCATAATGCTGAATCCCCAGGGTTTCCTACGGCATTGGAACAAAGATACATCCATGATTTCACTAAAGAAACAATTAGATGTTGGCATTAAAAACATAACCGCTATAAAAGCAGATGAAAGTGAGCTTTCAGTACTAACAAACGGAATTATAGGAATCGAGGGAATGAAACTGCTAAGGAAAAAATATAACCTGGATTTCGTGGTTTCGACCAGCAATAACCAGATATCACTTTTACACAAAAAGACAGTTTATACTTTGGGCTTGAAGCAGAGACCTAATATTGATTCTACAGGATTAGGCGATATACTAACTACGGGATTCACATGTTCATATCTAAAAGAAAAAGATCCTTTATGGGGATTATGCTTTGGTGTTGGTTCTGTTATTGGTGCGTTAGATTCAAAAACAAGGGGTTTGGAAAAGGTACCAAGAAAAATAAACATAATTGAGAGACAAGCATCTTATTGCTACAACACGGTTAAATTCAAAATTATAGAGTAAATTTCACAAAAAACAAACTTTATTAAATTACCTTAATTTAACAAAGATTTACATAATGCGAATCGCTCTATCAGGATTTACAGGAAAAGATTCAACAGTTCTAACCCAACTAATCAAGTCACTTGAAGAATCCCATATTCAAACACTAATAATGAACAGCTCAAACCAAGCAATTGCAAAGGATGTTGATCTTGTTTTGGTTCCTGGTGGTGACAGAGGTATACTGAATTATTTCCATAAAGTTTCAGTCGAGTCCGCACCTGTTTTGGGTATCTATGAATCCAACTCTACCGGTTTTCTTGCTCAAATTGATGTAAAAGAAATTGAGAAAATCAAAGACAAACTAAAGTCGGGAAACTATGAAGTGAGGGAAGAAGAGCGATTGGCGGTAAATGTTGACGGCAAAGACGTAGAACCAGTATTAAACGATGTAGCAATATTTTCAAATAAAAGCGCCATCTTAATGGAGCATTTTTTACGGATAAACAACAAAGACATCTGGCATGACAATAGTGATGGAGTTATAATTGCAACCCCAATAGGCTCAACTGCATATGCAATGTCTGCTGGTGGGCCAATAGTGCTACAGAACTCTCATGTTTTTGTTGCCATTTCAGTAAATTCGCTAGATAACACAAGGAGGCCACTCATTGTTTCAAGTGACAGTTCTATTGAAATAGCTGATATAACATCAAGCCATCACTGTGAAGTTATCCTAGATGGCACATTTAGAATAAAAATTTCAGATAAACTACTTTGCCATAAGCACGAATTTCCAGCAAAACTGGTTACCCTAAATAACAATTACTCTGCAACGAACATCATAGAAAAAAAAGTCAAATATGCCGAAGACCTTTTGAAGATGCCCCCTAGCGCAAAACTAATTTTGAAAACACTGGAATATGAAGGCACAATGACTCAAAAAGACCTCATAAACAAAACAATGCTTCCCGAGAGGACCATTAGGCTATCATTATCACATTTACTTAATAGGGGATATGTCAAAAAGAAAATTTCTTTGAGAGATGCGCGGCAGAAAATTTATGAGTTAAAGATTTAGATATCTTTTTTTGAAATCTTATTCTTTATTGACGCTCTTATGAAATGCTCAAAAGACGGCTCGGGATTTCCGGGCCTGCTATGAAATTCTCCATGATACTGGATTCCAAAATAAAATATGTGATTTGGTATTTCCAGTATTTCAATCCTTTTTTTGTTGTCAGATGATCCAGTAAATCTCATTCCATGCTTTTCCAAAAGTTCTCTAAAATTTTGATTAAATTCATATCTATGCCTATGCCTTCTTTCAATTGAGCTGCTTTTGTAGATTTCAAAAGCATTTGAATCATAGGAAAGCTCAATTTCATGTAAACCCAGCCTCATTGTGCCTCCTAAGTTTTTAATATGCTTCTGTTCTGGCATGTACACTATTACAGGATTTGTGGTTTTCTCATTAATTTCAGTGGTGTTTGCGTCGGATAATTTACAAACATATCTTGCAAAAGCAATTATTGCCAATTGGAAACCAAAACATATTCCCAAATAGGGAATATTGTTGGCCCGGGCATAGTTTGATGCGTTGATTATGCCCTCACTGCCCCTGCCCCCAAAACCGCCTGGAACCAATATTCCATCATAAGAGTAAAGTGAATCAAGACTGATACCAAATAATCCATGATCATGCACATCACCACTTTTTACTTCAAATTTTTCAGAATCAATCCAATCAATCTCTATTTCAGTGCCAAGTTTTGCACCCGCATGGAGTAAGGCTTGGTAGACACTGACATAGCTATCCTTCAGATTAACATATTTGCCTATTATTGCAATTTTTACATGATCATTGTAGCTAACGTAGGTTTTTGATATTTTCCTCCAATTTGAAATATCATCTAACACAAATGATAAATTCAATCTTTTTAAAATCACTTTTGCAATTCCTTGTTCATATAAAATTTCTGGCACCGAATAAATTGAGGAAACATCATGGCAAGACATTACAGATTCAGGAGAAATGTTTGCAAAAAGCGAGATTTTTCTTATTGTCTCTTTGGTCAATTGAGTTTTGCACCTTACAGCTAAAAGATCCGGCTGAATACCAATTCTACGCAATTCCTGAACACTATGCTGCGTAGGTTTAGTTTTTTGATCCCCCACGGTATCCAAAACCGGTGCCAAAGTTACATGAATGAAAAAAGTGTCAGAATGTTCGTCTTCGAGTTTCATCTGCCTTAATGCTTCCAAAAATGGTAAGCTTTCAATATCGCCAACTGTACCTCCGCATTCAACTACCAGTATGTCCAGATTTTCTTTTACGGGTATTTCCCTTAACCGGTTTTTAATTTCATCAGTTATATGCGGAATAATTTGAACACATTGGCCAAGGTATTTACCCTCTCTTTCAGAATTTATCACATTAGAATAAATTCTACCCGTAGTGATATTGTGGTCTATGGTTAGGTTTACATCAAGAAACCGTTCATAATTACCAACATCCATGTCGCATTCACCACCATCTTCAGTTACAAATACCTCTCCATGAGTAAGAGGATTCATTGTTCCGGCGTCGTAGTTAAGGTATGGGTCAATTTTTATACATGACACCTTTAACCCACAAAGTTGCAATAATTTTGCTGTAGAAGAAGTTACAATTCCTTTTCCTAAGCCAGACATTACACCACCTGTAACAAATATGAATTTTGGAGGAATAACCATAACTTTATAGAAAAGGTAAATCCATCAATCTATAATTAAGTGTTTATTGAAAAGAAAGACTATCAATAAAAACAACCAAAGTTTCAGTGTATTGACAAGCAAAAATTTATACTGAAAGGTTTTTGTATCTCTGGTCGTTAATGGTTAGTATCCCTATTATGAATTCTTTTAAAGTTGAAGATGGTGGTTCCGATAACAGCAACAACAGCAACAGAAATAAGGCATTAAAAGGAAAAAACGCAATAGATACACTACACAATAATATTTCCAAAGAAAATGAAAAAAACATTAACTTAAAAATATCAGACATTTATGGTGTAGACTATGACGAAGCAAATGAAATTCATATGAATTACCATACCCTCAGAATAAAAAACCTTGTAAAAAAATCCGATACCCTTCATAAAATGAGTTCTACTTTGGAAAACTATTTTGATATTTCGGTTTTGTCTTCAAAGGTTGTAACTGGAGAGATTACAGAGAACACTTGTTTGGACATTCTAATCAACACAATAAAAAATCACAACGAATACCAAAAGAAAGACAGGTACATTAACTTTTACAAGTAACTAGGATGGGCAATTTCCTTAACAAAATAAACCATTAATTACAATAAACCCCTTCATCTTAACATGACCATCAATAATCTAAAGTTTTTTGGAAATAGGTCCCTATTAAAAACCCTTGTAGATAACTCATTCAAGTCTATAGATAATGGATCTTATGAAATAAAGAGTGACTCTAATTTCAACAACCACACAACCATAGATCTTGCAAAAAGCTTAAGGAATTGCAAACACGTGCCACTAATAACTGAAATAAAATTTTCATCCCCCTCAAAGGGCACAATAATGGAAAGTAATAGCGTGAGTCTGGAAACAATAGCAACAGAAATGGAAAACGCGTATTCAACCGGTATATCCATATTAACTCAACCCTTTCTCTTTAATGGTTCTATAGACCATATTTTGAGAACTAGAAAAAAAACCACCCTACCAATTTTAATGAAAGATATCATTGTTAGCGAAATCCAAATCAATACGGCAAAAAAAATAGGGGCAGACTGTATTTTACTAATCAAAACAATTTTCGATAAGGACATGGCAGAGAGCAGTTTAGAAAAACTTGGGGAATACGCAAAAAAATTAGGTTTGCAAGTTATTGTTGAAACTCATTTCAAGGAGGAGTTTGAAGACACAATAAAACTAAATAAGAAAGGCAACAGGTTATTTGACATCATTGGGATTAACAACAGAAACTTGGATACCCTCAAAATAGATTTAGATACAACAAAGCAAATCCTACAAAGCTGTAGCAAAGGTAACAATCTGGTTCTATCAGAGAGTGGAATTTACTCAAAGGAAGATATCGTTTATTTAAAGAAATTTGGAGCTGATGCATTCCTAATTGGAACAAGTCTGATGGAAAATATTAAAAACTTGGGTACGGAAATCAATAAACTCTACTTAGCCTATTAATGCAATAATAGATAAAGTATTAAGTAACAATAATCAATTTTATTTTACTTTACCGATGAAACAAAGCAATATAGGAAAATTTGGTATTTTTGGAGGAAGACATGTTCCTGAGACCTTGATACCAGCCTTAGATGAATTGGATCACAGTTACCAAAAATTAAAGAAAGATAAACAATTTCAAAAGGAACTTACCTATCTGCTGCAAAATTATGCCGGGAGACCAACTCCACTATACTTTGCAAAAAACCTGACCAGACACCTAAAAGGCCCAAAGATTTTTTTGAAAAGAGAAGACCTTTTGCATAGTGGTGCCCACAAGATTAACAACACAATTGGCCAGGGCCTGCTAGCCCATAAGATGGGGAAAAAAAGGATTATTGCAGAAACAGGCGCTGGACAGCACGGTGTGGCAACTGCAATGGCCTCTGTGATTTTTGGCCTGGAAACGGAGATTTACATGGGCGCAAAAGATGTTGAAAGACAACAATCAAATGTTTTTAGAATGAATTTGCTCAATGCAAAGGTTCACCCGGTTACCTCGGGTTCAATGACACTAAAAGACTCCGTCAATGAAGCATTACGAGACTGGATAACAAATGTTAAAACCACTCATTATTTAATAGGGACAGTTATGGGGCCACACCCATTTCCCACAATTGTAAGGGATTTCCAAAGCATCATAGGAAGAGAGATCAAAGAACAAATAATCCAAGAAACAGGATCGTTACCAGACTCCATCATAGCATGCATCGGAGGAGGGAGCAATGCAATAGGAACCTTTTTTCCGTTTATAAACGATAACAAGGTCCAGCTGTATGGTGTTGAAGCCGGGGGTAAAGGTGTAAACTCCAAACATCACGCGGCAACTCTATCCAGAGGCAAAATAGGTATCCTGCATGGGATGAAGAGCTATTTTCTTCAGGATGAAAATGGTCAAATAAGGGAGGCTCACAGCATATCCGCAGGACTGGATTATCCCGGCGTAGGTCCGGAACATGCCTATCTTAGAGACAACAAAAGGGTAATCTACTCGGTAGTAACAGATGACGAAGCCATTAGAGCATATTTGCTTTTGTCAAAACTGGAGGGAATTATACCGGCTTTAGAATCATCCCATGCTATAGCTTATTTGGTTAAAAACTCAAAGAAATTTTCCAAAGACAATACGGTTGTTGTTACCGTATCTGGTAGAGGCGATAAAGATCTTCAAATAGTCAAGGAAAATCTAGATGCCATAGAAGGCTCAAAAGAAAAAGAACAGTTAATGAAAAAAAAGGCGGGTATTAGCGATGCCTGAAAGAAACAAAGTCAATGCACTATTTGACAAGCTTTCAGAAAAGGAGGAGAAAGCCCTAATTTGTTATGTTGTTGGTGGTTATCCGGATATGGAAACGTCAAAAGAAATTGTCAGTACTCTGATAGAGTCAGGCGCAGACATAATCGAAATCGGGATACCGTTTTCAGATCCAATGGCAGATGGGCCAATTATTCAAGCTGCATCCCTAAAAGCATTAGCCAGAGGAGTAACACCATCAACATGTTTTAGATTTGTAAATGAGATGAAAAAAAAATACAATGATACCCCTTTTCTTTTTATGACATACTCCAATATTGTTTTTTCAAACAACCCAAAGAACTTTTTATCCACTGCAAAAAAAAACCATATAGACGGTTTTATCATACCGGACCTAAACATTGAAGAATCCCGGGAGTATGTCGGCATTGCGAGACAATTGGGATTAGCAACCGTCTTTTTATCTGCACCAAATACCACCAATAAAAGATTGGCGGAAATAGCCTCCGTTTCTTCCGGGTTTGTATATATGGTATCAATCTTTGGAACCACCGGCTCTAGGTCTAAATTCGAAAAATACACGTTTGAGGCAGTAGCGAAAACCAAGGCAATTACAAACAGATATAAGATTCCGCTAGCTGTGGGTTTTGGAATAAGCAATCCAAAGGACGGGAAAAACATAATAAAATCAGGAGCCGATGGGATAATTATTGGTAGCTCTTTACTGAAACTAATTTTAGAAAATGAAAACGATAAGGATAAAATGCTTTTTTATTTGGGCAACTTTATAAAGGAATTAAAAAGCATTTGCAGATAATCGCTCATTCCGAAACTAAAGTTCCACCATAATATGAATGAAATAGAATTAAAAATAAAATTTATTGATTTCCTTAAAACCAACAGCAACCACAACTTCCTTTCAAATTATGATTACAAACCTAGTAACATTATAGAAATAAAGAATGAGGGGTTAAACAAAAAATTTGATCTAATTTTAGCAATGATAAAAACAAAAGAGATAAAGCTGAAAAACATAAATAACAAATCCATTGAAATTGATGAGGACATAAAAAGCATTTTTTTTAGAAACCAACTACTCAAATCCATTTCCGAAAGATACAAAGTAAAAATACAAAATCTGATTATTTACCCAATTGAAATCAAATCGGATAAAGACAAACTAGACGAACGATTGTCAAATCAAATAATCGAGGCAATCTTAACGTTTGGCCGCTCAATTATCATTTTGGACAATGACCATGCCAACAGGATTAGGAAAAATGGACTCCACAAAATAGTACCTTCAACAATTATTGGGTATTTAAATGATAAACAAATGTTCACCATGATAAATAAATATAACAGAGTATTCTCAGACAGCCTATTAAACATAAACAAAGCTAATCTCATAAGAGCGCTTGAGAAGTCAAACATAGACATCAACTATAACAACCTGTATAGAAACCTACGAAACATCCAAAAGTTAAACCAAAAGCTAATCTACAACCAAATCTTTAACTATGAACCCACACTATTTGATGACGAAATAGATTTCATCAAAAATTTTTCTGGCATAAAACAAAATATCTCTTTCAAAAAAGAGATTATAAATTTGGCAAAAGAGTCAAAAAACTACAAGATTACAGAGTTTTTCAGTTAACTGTTATCAAACCCGTGTTATCGCTAGCATATCCTAAAAAATTCATTTTGATTATGTGGGTTTTACCCCTTCCAAGAGGAAAAAAGATTTCCAAATCATCTAGCTTATCTGACACTTCTATTCCCTCCAATTTCTTTATCACTACATGTATAGTCTCATGGGATATCACCCTTTCAATCAAACCCTCTAGGTGACCAAAGCCATTTGTTCCGTTCATCTCAGAAAACCTAGAATGAATAAGCATTAATGAATACCCCATCAATTCATTTTGGAAATAGATTGGATTATCATATGTGCAGTATTCTTGAGAGTCATCAAAAGAACACGCCACAATTACATCAATTATTCCCATAACATATCCCTGCAAAATCCAATAAAAAACATTACTCATATTTGCATTAAATGAGTATGGATTATATCAAACCAAATTATCTTAAATAGTTAATTATGAAAGTTTTACAATTACATGTTGATTATGTAGAATATTATCCTGTTAATACCGAAATCAAAGAAGCCGAACCCGACATAGTTAAAGAAAAAAAGAGAATTGAAGAGTCGGTTGTTATTCTGATATCTATCGAAAAAAACGATAATGACGAACTAATAATTAACGATTTCATAAAGGAGGTCAGAATTTATTTGGATAAAATCAAGTGCGATTCGGTTTTACTGTATCCCTACTCTCACCTAAGCTCAAATTTGGAATCCCCCGAAAACGCATATAACTTACTAAGACAAATTGAAACGGATTTAAAGAAAAACCTAAAGGATGTAAAGGTAACAAGAGCACCATTTGGTTGGACCAAGGAATTAAACCTAAAAATCAAAGGACACCCCTTAGCTGAAAACTCCAAAGCATTCACAAAAAAGGAAAAAGGTATGTCAGATAGTAACCAAATAAACCAAAATGAAGGAGACTCCATACTTGCAACTTCAAACGCCATTTCCGCTGAAGGCTCACTGAAATCCTTTTGGTACATTTTGGATAAGGACGGCAACTTAATACCACATGAGAGCTACCCGTATAAGAAAAGCGACGACAACCTGAAAGCGTTACTAAACTATGAGTTATTAAAGAAAAGAACAGTAGACGAACAACCGCCACACGTTAAACTAATGAGAAAGTTGGGGATAGCGGACTATGAGCCTGCCTCCGACCCCGGAAACATTAGGTTTTATCCAAAAGGCAGGCTCATGAAATCCCTTTTAGAGCAATTTATTACAAAAAAGGTTTACAAATATGGTGGATTGGAAGTTGAGACCCCCATCATGTATGAATCCCATCACCCATCCATGGAAAGTTACTTTAACAGATTTCCAGCAAGACAATACAACATTAAATCCGATCAAAAAGAACTGTTCCTTCGCTTTGCAGCTTGTTTTGGCCAGTTCCTAATGGCCAAGGATTTTCAAATTTCTTATAAAAACTTGCCATTAAAACTGTATGAGCTCACAAGATACAGTTTTAGAAGGGAAAAAAGTGGTGAGCTGGTTGGCTTAAGGAGATTGAGGGCATTTAGCATGCCGGATTGTCACGCGTTTTGTAAGGATATGGAACAATCAAAAGAGGAATTTGTGAAAAGATTAGAGTTATCAAAGTCAGTGATTGAAGAAATTGGTCTCTCCCTCTCAGACGATCTCGAAATGGCCATAAGGTTTACAGAAGATTTTTACGTGAATAACAAAGATTTTATAAAGCAGTTTTGCCTCAAGATAAAAAAACCTATATTGGTTGAAATGTGGAAAGAGAGATTCTTTTATTTTGTGCTAAAGTGGGAATTCAATTATTTGGATAACCTGGGGAAAGCTTCTGCCCTATCCACAGACCAAATCGATATTGAAAACGGATTGCGTTACGGAATTACATTTGTGGATGAGAATGGTGATAAACAAAATCCAATAATTTTGCACAACTCGCCAAGTGGGGCTATTGAAAGGGTGATTTTTGCATTACTGGAAAAATCCGCAAAACTAATGAAGCAGGGAAAAATACCCTATTTGCCCCTATGGCTAATGAATACCCAGATAAGATTGATTCCAGTAGAAAAGGATTTTATCCCAAAATGTATAGAAATCAGCAACTATCTTAAAGAAAACAACATACGTGTCGATATAGACGACAGGGACGAATCGCTGTCTAAACGCATAAGAGAGGCGGAGATGGAGTGGATTCACTATATAGGAATCATAGGCAAAAAGGAGACAACAAACAACACTATTTCTATTCGGGATAGGATAAGAAAGAGCAATCATGAACTAACAGTTGAGAAAATCCAAAAAACCATCACAGACATAGTCAATGACAAACCGTTTTTACCTATAAACTTGCCTGAATTTTTATCAGCCCGACCCAAAATAATGATGTGATAGCCAAATCAGGTGCTTTTTCTACAGGTTTATGTGTGTTATTTTTTTATCTATTAAAAAAGCGCATCACAAGTTTTTTATAAAATTATGAGTCAGGATCCTCAATATCGTATTGGTTGCCAAAGCTCCCTCCCTGTAATCGTTATTCTTTAGGCCGGTTTCCACAAAATCCAACCCAACAAAATCGGATGAGTCATCTATGCTATTAATTATTTCGCAAATTTGGAAGGGATTCAGCCCAAATGGTTCTGGGGTCCCTGTACAGGGAACATATGAAATATCATACACATCAATATCAAAAGATATGTAGATATTCCTATCCCTGGATTTGGATTTTATCCAATCTGTCAAAGAACTAAAGGAATTGTAACAATACCAGGCATCAAATGTTGTGATTTCATTATCTGTTGCAAAATGGTTTTCGTTTTTATCGGATTGTCGTATTCCAATTTGAACGAGATCTCGGCCTTTAAGATACCCTTCATTAATCAGATGATAAAACGGGGTTGTATGGCAAATTTCCATCCCATCATAAATTGGTTTTAGGTCTCTGTGGGCATCAAAATGTATCAACAACGGGTTTTTCTTCGAGATTTCTTTAAATACGGAATAAGTGATTGTATGCTCCCCTCCCAAAACTACAGGTTTCTTATTTAGTCCCAACAAATGCGATAATATTTTGGAAATCTGACCATCAAACTCATTCCAGAAGGACTTTATCTCGCTTTTATTGTTTACATCGAAATTTTTGTTGGTTGATAATAACAGATCACCTAAATCATATATTAGAGATTTGTCAAAAACCTCAAGGTTTTTTTCATAGACAAGTGTTTCTACCTGATTTGCAGAGGTTATTCTAATGGATTCTGGGCCATAGGAGGTTGTTTTGCCAAATGTGGTGGTTATATCTATCGGAAGCCCTATAACATTTACATTTGATTCTCCAAAAGATATCGGCTTTGGAATATCGCAAAAACAGCATTTTGAATTTGTATATTCAGGTTTGATAAAAAAGTTTTCAAACAGGGAAAGTTCATCCATTTCAATCAGCTATCAGATCGTCAATATATAAAACAGCGGAGCTTTGGATTAATTCCAAAACAATTCATCCAGATTTGTTTGACGAGGCTTTCCTATTATTGATTTGAAATTCAAATTTAAAGACGACAGGATTTGGTCAAACGTAGACTCCATTGTTTCCAGGTATTTCTCAGTATCAATGTCCATTTGGTTAGCTAATACAACAGGTTTTACACCGTCCAAAGTCCTGGTCTTTACATATGAAATAATATCACCTGCTTTTACCTGCTTTCCTATCTCCACCAATTGTTTTGCGGCCTTAATGTGCTGAGGGATTCCCTTTATGTTTTCTATTTCATTTTCCTTGCCATCTAGGGAAAAGGATTTATCATTTGGCTTTTCTAAAGTCTTTATGCCGTAATTGCTAGGGGACTTATTCACCATGACATTAAAACTTAATTCCTCAAGGGAAATCCTTTTTTTTTCCAAATTTTCTGCAATGGATTGAACTATTTTTTTTATTTTTTCTTTTGCCTTTTCAAAATCCTTTTCAGAAAAAACCTCTTTTAGCACATTCAATATATCGTAAAAAGCTTGCCTAATGATTGGTGGGGTGTGGGACTTTTTCCCAGTTAGCCCCTTTACGTCTACAGTGCCATCTTCCAACACTCCAAGATAATTCTTTTTTAGTGCACTAAAAACTACATACCTATATCTTTTATCTATCTCTAAATCAATACCCAATTCCTTTCTTGCCCAAGAAGAGATCGTATTCAATCCGTCTTGGGACGGATTCTTCAAAAAGAGAGAGTCCGTATCACCATATACAACTTGGATGTTACTTTTATCGCATTTTTTTATAGTTTTTGTTGTGGTGATTCTTCCAATTGCCGCGGTTGCTTCAGCTACAGGCAAACAGTACAGGGGGAATATTTCTGCGCCCATCACACCATAAGTAGCATTTAAAATAACCTTGATAGCCTGGCTAATTACGCCATATAGCTGCTTATCTTCTTTGGATAAAGAATTATCCTTTGAAAGGTACTTGTAATAATTGACTCTTAAATCCCTCAAGGTACCTATTAGTACAGAAGTCATACCTCGTTTTTTCTTACAAACCCAATGATTTGTTTGCTCAATGTGGGTATTTGGATCGTTTCGGCATCTTTCATGCGGGCAATTAACTGTTTCATATGATAAATTGTGAACCTTAATTATGCTAGGATACAGGCTGGCAAAATCCACAACCACCACATTGAAATGTATCCCCAAAACGGGTTCGACAACAAGGCCACCACGGTATTTCTTTTCTTTTATGATGGCCACTGTAGAAGATGTTCCTTTTTGCTGTAATTCCTCTCTTCTGGGTATAATGATATTTTGTTGCCTGTGTTCATAAAACATCATGGACCTAATCCATTGATTTACCCCAAACCTTGTTATGTCTTCGATAGACATTCTGGAAATTCTTGAAATGATAATTAACAATTTTATCAACAAGTTATCGTTAAACGATGACAAACGAAAAGTCAAGTCTGCGTCTTTGAGGCAGTATTCAGACAACTTTTCAATCGGAAGATCACTTATGTTGCCGTCAAAATCTATCTTGGAATCATTCAAGAGAGCCTCACAAATTGCATTTAAGGTAAATTCCGAATACTTGTGACTAAAGGCATAGTTTTGGACTGATCTGTTTTGAAATGTCCTAAATAAATCAATATGTACACCAAATTTTAATGAAACGGGATCTGCCTGAATGCCTCTTTTGATATAAGATTCCTTTTTCACTAAAATGGGTATCATTTCTTTTTCTATGGGTTTCTTAGCAATAGGATCTATGTCTGGATCCTGTGCTCTAGCATAAAGATAAGGCAAATCAAAATCATCACCATTGAAAGTTAAAACGATAGGATAGTCCTGAATAATGGCAAAAACCTTTAAAATTAAATCCTTTTCACTATCGCATAATTCCACCGTCGCTGTATCTAATTTTGAGAGATCATAATCGGGGTTTTTGTTTAGTACAAAGACCTTTCTGTATCCGTCGGAGGCTGATAAACCAACTGCCGATATGACTTTATCATGATCTCTTGCAGTAGGCATTCGACCCTCTTCTGAATCTACCTCTATGTCTAAGGATATTCTCTTAATATCGGGAATAGGTTGGTTTAGTAATCGGGACCATTTTAAAAGAAATTTATCATATTCATTGTTTTTCAGATCATTTTTTGTGGTATTGGAATGAAACAGGTTATCAAGGTATTGATCAACTTTTTTGGGTATAGGAAATTCATGAAACATCAGATTATTTCCTTTTCTGTTATAAAATGCTCCTGGGATGAGGCCGGAATCAAACAAATAGCTATCGTGATACCTTATGTCGGCTTCCCAAGAAGTTACTTTTTCCCTAAAGCTGCTGTCAGTGCCTCCAATAGAAAGTGGGTCAGGAGCTATTATTTTAAAGACATCAATCTCTTTATCTACAATATCATCTTGTTTTTTTACACTTTCTATCTTAAACCTATGTGATTCTTTTTTAACCGCGGTTTTAACCTGATCGGCATACATTTCCTTCACAAAACAATAGGGTTGATGTTTAATTTGATTGCCATTTTCAATGAAATACTCGCTCCAAAAATATATCTGAGAGTCTTCTGGGTTGTAAAATTTTAAAAATACCGATCTTTTCTCCCCTATATACATGGAAGAAAGTAATAATGAAGGTATATTTTCTGGAAGTTTTTTTAAATAATAATTCTGTTGCTTTTGCTGTTCTTCCAATGACAAATCGGATTTTATCACCATATTTTTATTTCACTCATCCTTTAAAAATTAATGATATTTGTTAACGCCCATTTTTATCTTTATA
>JADDOW010000112.1:21921-116057 GCA_016782225.1 Nitrososphaeraceae archaeon | reverse complement strand
ATCAGAAAATATTCTTATATTACTTTGAGTATGGTTTGGATACAAACAAAACTACTGAGGTTCATTTTTTGGCCCCTTAGCATCTGTGTAACCATTTGTAAATAGTATTAGGTATCTTTGCTATGGCCATAATGATAATGTTGGCAACTAGATGGTATTTTATTAAAAAGTTAAATGCCTCTGTATAACCATTTGGCAGTTTTACTGACAACCTGTATAGATAAATATCATCCAAAAGTAGAATTTTATAAAGCAATTGAATGAATAAAAGGAACCAAAGCATGCACTTCACTGTAATTTAAGATAACAATAACCAAAAACACATTTAATACAAAAAGCATAGCCACCTAACTAGTTCTTATTTTAAACACACAGACTACCATAACTGATGGTTTATACCTCTAGTACAAAGTGTGTCTATTGATTAAGCCAAACCTGACCTGTATAATCGGTTTTTTTATAAATAATGGTGTTGCATCTTGGATACCATAGTCTTGGAGTTATTCTTTCATCATACAAAGAGTATGAATCAGCTACAGTTTTTATTTGCAATAGATAATATATTTTAATATAATATTACAAGATGTTAGAAATGTATTTATACTGTAATATGTATTACATATACTAGGGATCATTACAAATGAGCATTAGAGATATAGACAATTACGATTGGTTTAAAAGATTTATTGGTGGCAGCACTAATAATATGAGAAGAGGTTTCTTTGATAGGGATGTATTTAAGGAATTTGAGGATATGCAGCAGGATATGGAAAGGATGTTTAACCAATTTAGCGATATTCAATCAAACGCTCCAAAAGAGCTGGTAAGGGAATACCAAACAGCCGACGGCGGAAAGGTAAGGGAAGTGGGACCAATAGTATACGGATATTCAATGACTATTGGGCCTGATGGCAAGCCAAAAGTAAGGGAGTTTGGAAATGTAAAGTCACATGGTGCAAGGGGAACTGGAAAAACAAATATTGATGGAAGCAGAACAAATACCCAAATAACTGCCGAAAGAGAACCTCTGGTGGATGTTAACTCAACCGATACAGATGTCAAAGTAATACTGGAAATGCCAGGCATAAGAAAAGAAGACATAAAAATAAATGCTTATGACGGTGAAGTAGAGGTCATTGCAAATGATCCCCAAAGGAGATATCATAAAACCATAGAATTGCCTCAGGATGCAGATATTGAAACTGCCAAATCCAAATACCATAACGGAATCTTGGAAGTAACATTTAACAAAAAGAAAAGTATAAAGCCAAAAGGAAAAGAGATCAAAATAGATTAGGGAAATACATCCTTTTTTCCATAACAAAAATTTTCTATAAAAAAAACTATTCAATGAACTACTAATTTAGGCATTTTATCATTTCGCATTTAATAACTAACGCGATATCATTCATAAAGTTTCATTAAGGTCAGTATCATAAGAGTATTAGATTTCTCAAAATATTAATATACCAAATAACATGTTATCTGGCTTCCATTGATATCATAATCATCAAGATAATCGGATAGAGGATAAATAGTGTGGGCCAGAGGTATTTCTTTTTAACGATAATAAGAAGAACTAAACACACTTACCGTGAACAAAGTAATAAATTACTTTATTTTGTTAAAAAAAAATTACACAATCATTTATAGCTAAAGTTATTGCATGAAAACCAATCACTATTTTAGGTATTGCCCTGCAAAAGCATTTTTTCTCTACCCATTGAAAATTACCATTAACACCTCTGGCACTTTTTTCCCTTCCACCATAACCATTTAAAATCGATGACGTTACAGTTGAAAATAAACACTTGTTTATCCCGGACTAAATCACATCCAAGTTCACATGGTGCAACTAACTCAAAACATTGAGAGCCAGTGTCAAGCAGATTCGATAGATCCTTTTACACATATTTAACATGGATTCGTTGAGGCAGTTGATTTTAGTTTTAAAAGTATTGGGTTAACAGAATATTTTCTAATGGAATATCGTAAAATAAAATTTGCAATATTCATGTTTCCTAATTTAAAACCTCAAAAACAACTATAAATTAATCACAGATGCAGATAAAATAATGACAAAGACTTTAATTTAGGAATGTTATTTTTGCCTTGTATTATTTTATAGATTCTATAGTTGTCATTACATTCTGAGCCACTGCTTGCCAGTTTGGAATAGGCAAGCTCATTTTTTTGCCATCCTTGGTTTTTTTTGTCTTATTATACGATTCCAAAGTGTCAATGCATTCTTTTGCAAACAAATCGTTTTTTCCATACTCTATCAGTTTTATCTTTACGCTGTCATTTTTTTTGTATAACTCCTCAAAAACGGGAAGGTTCCATGCCACTACCGGAATACTAGCATACAGAGCTTCTGCCACAGCAATACCAAATCCTTCCATTGATGATGGGAAAATAAAGACTTTAGCCCTTGAATAAAGATTGATTTTCTCTTCTTCAGGTACAAAACCTCTGTGATCTATCCCCATTCTGCAAAGCTTGCCCCTCGTTTCCGTAGACACGGATCCAATCATTACTAGATTCGCGTTTGGTTTTAGTTTCTTTATGTTTTTCCAAATTTCTTCCAATCCACAGAATTTCTCGATTCGCCCAATGCATAGGAAATCGATATCTTTCTTATCGTTATTGCCATCTTTATTACCGTTTACCTTAAATATCATATTACTGTCTATTCCGGTTCCGACGACAGCAATTCTATCTCTAAGGCTTTTTGTTAATATTTCAGTTTTTATGTTTGTTTTTTCCTTAATTTTGTTTATTTTATCCACGCCTATGCCATAGATTGTATTGAGTTCGTGCTTTGATGTGTGGCTTACTGTTAGGATTGTATCGGAATCCTTAAGCATTTTTGTGGTAAATTTCAGAATCATGAGGTTATACATGGATTGAAAAAGGTTTTTAGATACTAGTATACGGGGTTCGTGATGGTGAAACACAACCAATATCTTGGTTTTTGGTTTGAATACTCTAAGAAGGATCCAAAGAACAATATTTGATTCACCCCAAGAATCCAATATTGCGACATCTGGTTGTCTAACAAGGGCTTTTACAGCATTGTACAAATCATTTATGATTTTTCGGGGCAATATAGTGGATGAGTAATTTTTTTCTGTTTTTAAAACCAAGTAGGAGCCACTCTTTTCTATACAGTCTGCGACCTTTTTCATCCACAGATAACCACCAGTATAATTAATTAGATTGGACGGATAACCAAAGAACAATAACTTGAATTGTTTTGTTTCTCTATTCATCATCCTTGTAATTATATAGCACATTATGATATTAAAAGAAATAGTGATTGTTGTTATTGTAGATTGTAAATATATGATTTTAATATAAAATCATAAGAGATCAAATGCAAATACATAATTTTTGAAAATTGCTGTAAAGTGATGATGGGCATTTTTGTATTTTTGTCCTTGGACTGACCTTTATCTTGAATTTATGATGGAACAATCTGAAATAGTGATTTATTGTTTACTTGTTGTTCATCAATGAATTATAATATAATCTGTTTGACATTGAGATCTATAATAATAACAATAATAACAATAGTTAAAGATTGGTTTAAAACAAAGCTTGTTTTCTAAAATAAATTGATGCTCAAAAGTTAAGATAAAGCAACAGTCCAAATATCTTTTTCATGCTAAATAAAAGACCAACAACATAATGAACAGTCCAATACCCAAAATAATTTAATGCAAAGTTTCAAAAAAATAATGATTTACATCTTTACGCACACTGGATATTGCATATAAAAAATATTTTGGGTGGATAGCGACAGCAGATAATAATGTTTTTCCGCCAAAATAAAAGTGGTTCTGGAATTCAATTATTGATTTTAGGTAAAATGTTCATTGCGATGTTTTCCAAATACAATTGTATGTGAGGCTCTATTGTCCATATCTTTTCGTTTTCGAATAGATGCCCATATCTTTGAGAGCTCCCTATTAACTCCCTCTTGTTTAACTTATCCAAATAACCGGATTTAACGTTCAATTGTGTAAAACCGTTTTTCTTTGCCAAGGCATCCAATGTACTATGTAGCCCAGAGCCATGTTGCGCCGCTTCTTTTATTCGGTATGCAATTTCTTTTGGTATTCCTATTTTTTCTGCTAGTTTACGATGCACTCGTTTACCCAAATTGTCATACTTATTGCCGTTATTGTGAATATTGAGACGTGGGTCTATCCTCAACACAGTGTCTATCAAATCGGTATCCAGAAATGGTTCACGAAGTTCTATGCTTTCAGACATGGTGATTTTATCCTCTCTTTCCAAAGTTTCTTTATAGAGTAACTTGAGATCCTGGATCATGTATTCTCTGATTTTGTCATACCCGTATTTCTGAACAATCTTAGAGTACCAAGAGTACCCGCCGAAAAGTTCATCAGCCCCTTGACCAGTGAGCATGACCCGTATGCCTTGTTCATGTGCCAATTTTACGGCACCATAAATGGGTATAGCAACCTCTACTTGACCCATGTTGTCGTCTTCAATAACATTGATTATTTGGGGAATAATGTTTTCAACATCAGTTTCAGTCCACTCCTTTACTTCTAATTTTAGACCTAATTTTTCTGCTATTTCTATTGAATTGACTATATCATTTGAATCCTTAATTCCAGAAGTGTAGCAAACAACTTCTGGAACCATTTGTTTAGCCAAATACGCTACGACAACGCTATCAATTCCACCTGAAAAGATAATTCCAATTTTGTTAAAGCCACTGACTCGTTTTTTTACTGATTCAAACAATGCCTTGCTATATGCATTAACTGCAGTGTCAAGGTCTTTATATAAAATTGGGTATTCCTTACGAATTGATTTTTTTGTATTTACTGAAATCGGGAATAGGGTCGTTTCAAATTTTGTAAACTCTTTCTCATGTGAAATAACCAAAGCATATCCGGGTAATAGTCTCTTGATCTGATTGAACATGTCTACTTTCCATAGGGCTTTTTTTTCTGAAGCAAATGCAATCAAGTCTTTGTTTTCACCATAGTAAATTTGTCTTACCCCTATACCATCACGCACCAAGATGATATTGCCTGTGGACTGTTCTTTTATTGCAATAATATATATTCCATCAAGTTGCGAAACTGTGCTTTTGATGGCTTCGATTAGATCGCCATTTGTTTTTTGATATTGGTCCTCGAGAAGATGCACAATAACCTCACTATCAGTCTGAGTATTGAATTTATGATGTTCTGATAGTTTTTTTCTAAGCTCTTTGTAGTTATAAATCTCACCATTATGTTCGAGTATGAATTTTTTGTCACAACTCATAAACGGTTGTGGACCACATGGACCACCTACTATTGCTAACCTTGTGTGCCCCAAAACGTCATGTCCATGCACCTGTGAGAACAACAATTTATCAAAAGTGTCCGAGTATACTATTTGGTTCTCTGTGGCAAAACCCATTCCATCCGGTCCACGATTTTGCATACAGTATAACATTTTTCCAATTAAAGGAGTAACATTCCCCTCTTTTTTGCTTAAAATTCCTACAATACTACACATTTTATAATTTCCTAAACAACTGTTATTGGTGAACAAGATATAAAAAGTACTACCTTATTTTAGATTGATATCTTTCCTGTCTATTGTATAAAATAGAATATATCTGATAGATTGGGTCGATATATTATATTTTTGCATTTATTGATATAGTCATCCTTAGGCATAAATGCAATACCTATACCTGCATGAGTCACCATGCATAAATCACCTCGGGTATCGCCAATAGCTACCGTATCTTTAATATCTATACCATATTTTTTTGCATGAGTCTCTAAATGGTATCTTTTGCATACAGAGTTCTTGCAAAAACAGTTTATTTTGTCCCACCCTAATGGCATGCAAACCTCTCCTGTTACTAATCCATCATTTACAATCAAATCATTGGCAGTAAAAAAATCCAAACCATAATTATTAGCCAAAGTTTTGGCTGCAATGCTATAACTATCAGTTATTATACCTATTTTATATCCATTTTCCTTTAAAACAGATATTGCATTCTGGTAATTATTCATAATTGGTATAGACTCAAGCGCTAATACTATTTCCTTTTCATCTAGTCCCTTAAGAAGAGAAGCTATTTTTTGAGTTTTTATATAACCCAAAATAGAGGAATCAGCTTGAATTTGTTTTATTTGATCATATAACCCAAATTTGGTTGATAGTGCATCAATAAGTCTACCATCAATGATTGTCCCGTCCATGTCAAAAACAGCCAATTTAATTTTAGATGTCATCTTGATATATTATAGAAAGAGAACTACTGCATATTATTCTATACCACATCGCTATACGCATATAGGTTAATCAAATTGGTTTATGCTGAATTTATACTCCAAAAAAAAAGACATCAACATTTTATCAACATTCAGTCTTTGCAGTTGAATATACAATTAAAAAAATCAAATATTTGACATAGTGATCAAATATTTCAACTGAAACTATGGCAATAAAGGATCTATGTGATAATATTGAATACAAGCAGAGAGGTGATTTCAGAAGGTTTATGTGAAAATTATCAATGCTATTGTTTTATCCAGTGGTATTTTCTAGGGGCAATGAACTATCAAAATTTACTTTTTATTTTAATCTTTTGGAAGAAAGGATCTTTATCCATTTTTAATGATTTAGAACCTTAAAGTGGTCATTATCTTTGTTATCATGCTCATGATCTAATACCGTTGAAAACATGAAGAATTCAATTAAATTGATGTATGATCTATATATATGAATATATATACAGATAAGTGAATAAATGAGATTAGATTTCCCACCGAAACATACTGAGAAGATAGGATCAGTTAGTATCCATGAACTTCAAAAGATTTATGAGATAGACTCAGGAAAATCCCCTAGTCTAAACGGTCATCAATCCATCAAAGCATTTGGCTATGACGAATTATCATCCATATTACGCGAATTAGCCATAGTCATACCGGTAAAAAACGAAAAACTAGGTCTTCTTGAAGGAGTTTTAAGTGGTATTCCAAATGAATGTCTTGTTATCATTGTATCAAACAGTAAAAGAGCACCTGATGACAGATTTTCAATGGAGTTAGAAATGGTAAAGCAATATTCCAGATTCGCAGATAAAAAAATTATGGTCATTAACCAGAAAGATAAAGATCTTGGCAAAATATTCAAGAAGGTAAACTATACTTCAATCCTAGATTCCAAAGGTCAAGTGCGTAATGGCAAAGCGGAAGGAATGATAATTGGCATTTTATTGGCTAAAATGCAATTGAAAAAATACGTTGGTTTTATTGATAGCGATAACTATTTTCCTGGAGCAGTAAATGAATATGTCAAGATTTTTGCAGCAGGCTTCGGAATGGCTTCTACCCCATATAGCAACATCAGAATATCTTGGAAATCCAAACCAAAAATAGTGGATAACACTCTAGTATTCCCAAAATGGGGAAGAATATCCGAATATAGTAACAAATATCTAAATGATTTGATTTCCAACATAACTGGCACCAAGAGTGAAATCATCTCAACTGGGAATGCCGGAGAACACGCGCTATCCATGGCACTTGCGGATAATCTAAATTATTCTAGCGGTTATTCGGTTGAACCTTATGAATTAATAGATATTTTAGAAAAGTTTGGAGGTTTGTTGCCCTCAAACTTTGCAGGCATAATAAAAAAAGGTGTAGAGATATTTCAAATTGAAACCAGGAATCCCCACTTGCATGAAGAAAAGGGAAACGATCATCTGACAGGAATGCTACAGGATTCTCTCCTTGCAATAAACAATAGCAAGATTTGCAACATGGAATTGACAAAAGTGATAAAAGATCATTTGCTTATGTTACAGGTAAAATCTAAAAGTAATGGCACAAATACGGATAATGACAATAAAAAATACCACCATATAATGAAACCCATAAAATCAATACCTATTGAAACATTTGCTGAAATGATTCTCAGTAACTGCAAAACCCTAAACATGATTTAGTATTTTATCATTTTTTTTACTACCAAGACATCCACCTATAATTTAATATTATTTCCAATAGTATCTTGGCAACAACCTTTTCAAAGACAAATTAAAGTACAATACATTTTGCTTTTCAGAGCGGCTGCAATAAAATTTCTAAATAAAATATAACATCTATTATATTCTTAAAATAAAACAGTCAGTTTCAATCAATTGTTCAAAATGATACCTATAAACTATGGCGACGTTATCTAAAAATATTAGTTAACGATTTGAATTCGGAGGTTTTGGAATTTGCAAATAGCCTAATATATTCAACTTTGGTATCCAGTGGATTTATTATAGGAGCAATTTTATCAGTTATCTTTCGATATCCAGAAAGGTTGAGAGCAGATCTTTCTGCTTTTGCAGCTGGAATATTTTTATCTTCCATAGCATTTTCATTAATTGACGATGCATTAAAAGAGGGATCCTTCATCACCATGGCATCAGGCTTTGGTGTTGGAGCGATAGCTTTTAGTATCATGAATAGGATGATTCAAAGGATAAAAGAAAAACAAAAAGAAAAAGTAGATCTTTTAAGGTCGAATGAGTCTAACAATAAGAATGGTATTTCCAGTCCAGGTGATAGTAGATCAAGAATAATTATTTTAGGAATATTCCTTGACAGCTTTCCTGAATCACTATTCATAGGTGTAATTATAGCACTAAATTTACAGGGATTAATTGCAGTAACACTAGCACTATTCATAGGTAATCTGGCTGCTACAATGGAAGGATCAAAGAGAATGTTTGATGAAGATCATAATCGCATTAGGGTTATTAAACAATGGTTTTACATATTCGCTATCATAGCCATAGGTGGACCAATAGGCTGGTATTTAGAAAAACCATTGGACCCTCAACACTTATCTATTATCATAGGGTTTGCTGCGGGAGCCCTCATGGCATTTGTTACAGAAGAGCTTATACCCCAAGCATATAAACGTGCAGAATTGCACATAGGTTTATCGGCTTCTTTGGGTTTTTTACTTGGTTTGACTCTATTCCATTTTATTTAATTTTGTAACTTACATAAACAATAATAATATTCCAACAGAGAAAATAAGCGTATTTCCAAGGAGGAACTAGTTCCTAGACCTCAAAGTATGACACATTATCAATTTAAAAAAGAAAATGCCGCGCCTATCTTGCTGTATCTCTTTTCAAAATTTATTTAACAATTCCATATATTTGATTTTATGCAACAATAGAAATTATATAAGATAGTAAAAGAGTAATTTTGCACATCAAACTAACGATACATACAACTAAAAATACAGTTGTTAATTACATTAAATGGCCAATTTCAAATGATCTATACAAATATTTAAAATAAACAATTATAACATCCGGCTACTAAAACAACTAGTTTTTTTAGAGCCAAGTAGAGAATAATACAAGGTATGACAATTCAAGCTTATGCATCACCTAAACTTGGTGATAAACTGGAACGATTTGAATACGAAGTAGGGTCTCTAAAGCCGGATGAAATAGAAATCAATGTCGAATATTGTGGCATATGTCACAGTGATTTGCATATGCTGAAAAATGAATGGGGAATTACGCATTATCCCCTTGTACCTGGTCACGAAATTGTCGGCAAGGTGTCTGCTATTGGAGATACGGTAAAACATCTAAAGGTCGGTCAATATGTCGGACTTGGTTGGAATGCGCGCTCTTGCCTAATGTGCGATCAGTGTTTGAGTGGACACCATAATCGCTGTTTGAGTGGAGAAGATGTAATTGTTGGAAGGCATGGGGGTTTTGCAGACAAAGTTCGCTGTCAAGGGTTATGGGCATTTCCTTTACCTAGTAACCTTAACATTAAATCTGCCGGTCCATTGTTTTGTGGCGGAATCACCGTTTTTAATCCGATTATCCAAAATAACATCAATTCAACATCTGACGTAGCAGTAGTTGGAATTGGAGGATTAGGGCATATGGCTCTCAAATTTCTTAATGCATGGGGGTGTGAAGTAACAGCCATATCTACAAATCCAGATAAGGAGAGGGAGGCAAGAGAATTTGGAGCTAATCATTTCTTAAATTCAAAAAATCACGGTTCTTTAGAAACTTCGGCAAATAGATTTGACATGGTATTAGTTACTTCAAACGCTGAATTAGATTGGGATGCATATATCAATACACTTCGTCCTGGAGGTAAACTACATATTGTTGGAGCAGCATCGCAAGTTAAGGCTACTGTTTCTTCTTTAATTTCTAATGAAAAATCTATTGGAGGCTCACCTACAGGTAGTCCTTCAACGATTGTAAAGATGCTTAATTTTTGTAATCGGCATAATATTGAGCCAGTTACAGAAGAGTTTCCACTTTCCAAAGTGAATGAGGCAATGGCTCACCTTGAATCTGGTAAAGCAAGATATCGCATAGTTTTAAGAAATGATATTTGATGATGGATTAATGCAAGTTTAATCTTAGATACATCATGGTCCAATACAATAAAATAAAATTATTTTAGGTAGCATAAAGAATAAAAATATTCAAGGAATCAACATTATCCTAGAACAGTAAAAAACAGATATCCGCAAAATGACATTCAACTTTTATCTTGATGGCTTTGATCAAGTGGAATCAGCATCTGTATAATATATTGATAATGCCAATTCATTGAAAAGGAAAAAGATAAGATTTAAAAATAATATGACCAATATTCGAGACGTTGCAAACAAATAACCCAAATATCATGTAGATATGGGCACTATTGCTGATTTAACATTAGTTCTTTAACCTCAAACTAGTTATAAAGTAGACGAAGCAATTGATATTCAAAACTCCGTATAAGTCAAGAAAATGGTGTACTCTATTTAGCAGCATCAAAAAAATACTCGTAAGGTCAAAACCAAGAACAATTAAAAATACATCCATCACATAAATACTAGTTATTTGCTTTCATAATGTCAGGTGTATTAGGATATAATGATGCGAAAGATGTTATTTCATGGTTAAAAGAACCATCCAAATCAATGTGATCCATGTTATTTGGGCTATTTACATATGTCTTGGTTCCGTTATGATATTCTGTAATATTATAGGGATTTGAAAAAACTCTATTTTGATAGACACCTTTTTCAAAATTGTCTAATAATAATTTGGTTATTACATTGATCATTTAGCTAATATTGGTTAATGGATATTGATGAAAAGTATTTGCACTTGTTCTCATAATTTAGTCCCAGAGAAGGTTTCATATAGGTATTTATAGAGTTTTTCTGGCTTTCGCATCAAATGATAGCAATTTAGAAACAATTGGCTTTACCACAAATCTAACACCATTCAATTTAATATGGGCAGAAAAATTTTTTATAATAGGCTAATTAAATATTGAATAGGTGACATCCAATTGGAAATAAAGAATATTCTAGTGCCATACGATAGCTCTCAATTTTCGGACAAATCGTTAGATTACGCTGTAGAATTAGCAAAAACATTTTTTTTGGTAAAGAGAACAAACAACCTATAGAAATTATATTATTACATATAATCCAAGAATTACCAATTTCCAAAGCTCTTTTTGATAAGCCTATGCGTGATCATTCTGGTAACGTTGTGTCTCTAAGTCAACAGGCTACAACAATATACAATGAAATGAAGGAAAGTATGGAAAAAAGCCTAGAAGAGAAAAAGGAGACCTATATAACAATAGATGGAATTAAAATAAATTCGGTAATTCTTAACGGTAACCCGTCGAACCAGGTTGTAGATTATGCCGATAATAATAGAGTGGATCTTACAGTAATAGGGAGCAAAGGACTTCAAGGATTATCAAAGGTTATTAAAGGATTAGGTAGTGTATCGAGAAATGTTTCAGAAAGGGTTTATTGCCCTATCTTGATAGTAAGATGAACTACCATTATTGATAATAACCCAACCATGGTTGATGGATACTGATTATCTTGGTAGACTTTGCGGATCCATTAATATATTCTATATCTTGATCTTTAGCGATCAATTCTTTTATATCCTCTTAAAGCATCTTTTTGCTTTAAAACGTAAAGTCCTTTCATCTTTCCCCATTGGAAGCATATTGAATTTGCTATATCGACCTCCATCTTTTCCTTTAGATTAACATCTTTGTTTTTATATGGTAATTCAAAAGTGGTATTGCCCATCCAATCAGATTTTTGTGTTTCTAGTCTTAGAAAATCTAAGATTAAGTCTTCACCAACCTTTGAAATAAATTCATATAATTTGTTTATAACTTCTTTATAATTATTTATTGGTTCTTTGGTTTTCACTGCTAAATTTTTTTTAAAATTTTCGTCTACCATAAAAAAATAAAGTATCGTATATTTTATATGTTTATTTTAAAAATAAAAAAGAAATTTCAAATAGACTAAAGATAAATTTTAAATTATAGTGAGCTATTACTTTTTACTATTATTAATATCAGTAACTTAAATAGTTCAGAAATATTATAATTATAATTAGTTTTTAGAAAAAATTTTTATATATGAGATTTAAATATTCATGTTGACTAAACGTTCTCAATTATTAAAACTTACACAGTAAAAGAAAGTAACCTATAATGATGATGTTGGATGTGTTATGAGTCATAAATACTTATAGCCACCCTGTACACAATGAAATAGGGTCATTCAGAATTTTTTGGTATTGTGAGGAGGCTTTCTATGTGCATTATCTTGCGCTGTCTCTATATTATCGTTCTCAATAGAACCCGAGATCTTTTTTACGGTTGTTGATTTTAATAATTCTGTGTTTGTTGCTGGTTAAATGTATATTATATCTATGTGCAATACAGATTTATCCCCTACTAGTTGGATAATACTTTGATTTTTTTATTTTTTCATCATCTCATTGATTTTTGATAAAGACGCATACATATTTGTTATAGTAGGATTTTCTACAAGTTTTTTTCCTTGTTGTGTTCATCTTTTAAATCTTTATAGGTTTCTACTAATCTCAAGAGAATCATTTCATCTTTGTATTATGAAAAAGAATTGTCTTCTTATACATAAAGTTAAAGAGCAATTTAATAATGACAATGCATAGTAGATATATCACCTTTATCTAGATTTTAAAATACTTGTGCTTAATATAAATAATAACATAAGCATACAAGTATTGTGTCCCTACAAATAGCAAAAGTTAAAGGTATACCAATTAAGCTGCATTTCACATTAATCATCGTCTTTGCCCTTGTCACCTGGACCCTTGCATCTGGCTTTATGCCGCGATTTTATCCAAATTTGGAATCGTCATCTTATTGGATTATGGGAATAGCAGGTGCCATTGTTTTGTTCATGTCGGTTTTATTACATGAATTAGCCCATTCATTGTTGTCTTTGAAATACGGAATCAGAGTACGTCAAATAATTCTATTTATATTCGGTGGAATAGCCGACATCAAAGAAGAGACAAAAGATTATAAAAAGGAATTTAAAATAGCTGCAATTGGGCCTGTCACAAGCTTTGCTTTGGCTTTTATTTTTGCCATGGTGTGGTTGTTGCTAATACAGGTTGGTGGTCAAAATGCCATACCGATGGTGACATCAACAATTCAGGACAGTATGGAAACAAATACAGAAGATACAAGAACGTTACAGGGAGAAGAAACTACAAATCATTTTCAAGCTATACCTATAATCTCCGGAATAATGATTTATGCATCCATAATAAATGCATTAGTAGGGTTATTTAATTTGATACCCGCTTTCCCGTTGGATGGGGGGAGAATGTTGCGTGCAGGATTAATTAAATGGAAAAAGAGCTACACCGAAGCCACAAGGATTGCTGTAAGAGTAGGAGTAGGAATATCTTTTGGATTGATGGCGTTTGGGTTTATAACAATATTAACAGGGTCAACCCTTGGAGGTTTTTGGTTTATAATAATAGGATGGTTTATTCAAAGTGGTGCACAGACATATTTGCAGCAGCATGAATTATCAGCTGCTTTGGTTGGGGTACGATTAAAAGATATAATGAATACAAAGTTCATATCTGTTGGACAAAATCAAACAGTAGCTGAAGCATTAAGGGGCTACTTTAACGTCTACCGAAAAAGCGAATTTCCTGTATTGGATGCGGAAGGCCATTTAGTAGGCGCAATTACAAGCCAACAAGCTATGAGTATTTCAGAAAATGACGCAGAAAAGGTAATGGTTGAAAAAATAATGATTCCAAAAAAAGAATTAGTAATAATGAATGCCAATAGTAGAGCAGATGAAGCGTTAAAGAGAATCTATCAAAAAAATAAAAACAGGGTATTTGTTTGTGATAATGATGATTATGAATTAATGATGGATCAAGACAATGTATCTCAAAGTAGTGAAAGATTAGCAGCCAGTACAAAGATAAAGCTTTTAGGGATTATCAGTAAATCAGATTTATTAAATATTGCAAGCGAACGAGAAGAATTTGACCGGCTAGCAAATAAATAAGTGACAATAATCAACAAACAAACTAATTTGAAATATATGCCATATCATTGGGTTGATTTGTTGTAAAAAAACCGTTAAATTGCGGATAATGCTGTTACATAGATAGAAATTGCTCTTGTAATCCACCCTTTGACCATCCAAACAGTTTTTGTCAAGACAACCCGGAATTCAAAAGACAGGTCGCCTATTTGAGGTAAATGAAAAAAACTACGAATTAAAAATTAAAGGACCGAGAATCAAATCAATTCTTCCGGAAAGGTTTCTAGAAATCATTTTTTAGTGGACTAAAGATAAAACATAATAAATCGCTTTTTATTTAAAAATCTGCAAAAGTCAAAATATGTTATTGTTAGCATTATCAATTTTTGGCCATGGTTAAATCATTTTTTTCTTGCAAATAATGAAAAAAACCTATATGCATGCATTCCATAAAACAGTGAACAAAATAAAAAACTATTGGCAATGTTTAATGGCATTAATATAATATATTGAGGGATAGATACTTCGAAGTCCATTCCCCCTCAATGCAATAATAAGGTGTTTGGAAAAAATGTTTCTTCTAATAAGTTTTATAAAAATATCTAGTATCTTTGGATGGCAACTCCTTTTGGTATGCCTTTTTAAGCCAAATTGGGGTGATAATGGTAGTTAACGCAACCATGATAATTATAGAGGTGTAAATGTCTGCAGATAATGCTCCCGATGTTACCCCCACTCCAGCCACAATCAAACCCACTTAACCTCTAGATACCATCCCTATGCCAACTCTCATGGATTTAGTCTTATTTTTCAGAAAAAACAGCGAGGGTATTCCACAACCAATCAGTTTTGTAGATATGGCTATCGCCATCATCATTCCTGCAATCAGAAGTACATTCAAGTTTATTCCCCTTAAATCGACTTGGGCACCAATTATTGCAAAAAAAAGTGGGCAAAGATAAATTGCAGCCTATGAACGTATTCCTCGACTTGCTTAATTAGCTTGGTACTGGCAACAGCCATTCCAACAGCAAAAGCACCTACAATAGGGGATAGCCCTATGTACGCAGCAATACCTGCAGTTCCAAGAAAATCACAGTTGTAATCCCCTCTATGCTACCTTGGGATCTCCATAATTTCTCCCGATGCAATATCCTTGGTACAATAAAAATCGAACCAATCAGTAATGCTGCAAATAGCCCCAATATTTTTAAAATCAAAAAGGTGATTTCCATAATATCTGGGATGATGTTACCGGAATGAACCATTGTTATAACTACAGACAATACAGCAATTGCAAGAATATCATCAACTATTGCAGCACCCAAAATCAGTCTTGCCTCTTTTGTTTGCATTTTTCCCAATTCTGTCAATACCTGAATCGATATTGCTATGCTAGTTGCAGTCAGGGCAGTGGAAATCAACAAAGTTTCAAACGCCCCTAGGCCATATATTGAGAATATGATAAATCCCACAAAGAATGGCACAATTACGCCTAATGCCCCTACAGTGAAGGATGCTGCACCACCCCTTAGAAATTCCCTTGGTGTGATTTCCAATCCCGCCACAAATAAAATTACAATGGCAGATAGTTCCCCTATATGCTTGATAGTCTCATCCAATACCACTATTGGTCCACCATCAAATATTGGCAACCCCCTAAAGCATAAGGTCCTACCATTATCCCAGCTAAAAGTTCCCCCAATACAACAGGCATCCTTAGCCTCTGGAAAATCTCTGCGAAGAGTTTAGCAGTAAATAGTAAAATTGAAAGAGAAATTATTACATGGATAAAGACAGTTCTGCAGCCATTGTATACTTCAATTGTAAAAGTTGCTTACGGGTTATAATAAAATAGCGCAATAAATAATAATGACAGTCGGATTATTTGCATAGTCCTATGAACCATAATTTTCTTTTACTATCAAATAATTGATTATTAGAACAGACTTTTAGGAGTATCATCAGATTCAGAATAATAATCCAATATATTATCAACAGTATCACGTAGCTAAGTATTACTCTTTATCAAATCTACAATTGTTTTATCTTTTTTCAAATATTTTTAGAATTCTTTGTTTATCATATTTAGAAACATCCCATGAATGACTTCCCAATGCAACATCATTGGCATTGTCCGTTTTTTCCCATCCATACTTTTGAAAAAATCAGATATAATGTTAAATACTGATTATATAAGATATATTTCAATCTTTGAGTTTTCGAAATATTTAAATCCTTTATTTTGGATTGTCCACTATTAAAACTGCAAAAATGTCATCATCTACCCCAACTAAATGTTTGATTTTATTATAACCTGTGTTTTTATCATCATTATCTTTAAATTTCAACATCTCTTTAAAATATTATAAATACATATAATTTGACATAGTTGTTGTTGATTGGATATCTAAAAAACAGAAAATAGTTACTATTAATAATAACAAATCTATTTACAAAGTGTGTTTTAGATGCATGTGTTACCTTGCACTCAAAATAATCATTGTTTTTCAAACAGGATTAGCCCTTGGTTTATAATCAAAAATCAAAAGTAAACCACAAGATTATAAATATGTTATAGACAAGTGCGGAAAAACAGCATCTTTCTATAAATGCTTTATCATGCAGTTTTTATGAAAAGGAATAATAAAAACAATTATCCAACCTATTTTGATTAGCTATCCCTTTCTAAACTAAAATGGGGTTTACAAGGAGATAGATCCAAGAATATGTCATTCTCATATTAAATGTCAATTTAGTTGTTCTTTGTCAGTTGGATAGACTTGTTTTCATAACAGAAGGCAATAATATAACAATATAGGGTATAACAGATATATTTTTAACATTTGCCATTTAATATAAGAACAAATAGTGAATTTTGAGCATGCGAAAGATCCTGATCTTGGCTGTAGAGCAAGTCAATAACAAACTAGAGGAAAAGCTAAGGCACAAATTTGATATTGAGGTAGGGATTGTTCCACATAACAGCGTATGCGAAATCAAGGCAAATATAAAATCAGGTATGTTACAATCTTCAGATTTGCATCTGATGAAAGTTTAAGAAACATAATGACCATGTTTAATATAAATTACAACATAAAATCAAGGTAACAAAATTCAAATTTTAAGTAAAACCTTGGCGGATGGTCTCAGATGCCTCATAACCTAATGAGTGCACATCAAATGCACATCCTATTTACCCAATTCCAAATACTCAAACCATAGAAATCGAAACAGCATGAACACAAAAACTTCTAGCAGCTGCAGAGATACAAAAGACTTGAAACAAAAACTCCATTCGATTTATAGAAATACACAAAATAAGTAAAAGTATGGTATCCATGTTAACAATATTTTAATGGCCATTGACATTATGGAAAGTTTTGGAACATGACGTGATTGCAAATAATGACATAGAACACAAAATAGGTTGTTTTTCAGCAATATTAAATCCTATTGTGGTCAATTCCATTAGCAAGATTTTTGAAATTTGATTGGAGGAAACGGAGATGGATACTTCCAATCAATTGCATGATAATTCAACCTTATTGCAGTTGTATTATACCATATAATGTATAAAGATGATATAATTATTCTTGAATACTGTTTTTACTAAATAGGTGAAGTATCCGCTCGTTTTGTTTGCAGTTTTTTATGTTTGTCAATTCGCGCATTGTTTTCGATTATTTGGAGTTTTCTTTGTAATTCATATCAATACTTCAAAATATGCAGATATCGCATATAAAAGATGTATATTATGTTAGATAGTCTAATCGAGAATAGGGTTGACCACAAAAAGCCAAGACACGAAGGAATTACCTACATAATAGATAAATTCCAAGGGTTTGATAGGGAAAACTTTGAAATCATCTCCCCTTTCGTGGATATGGTGAAAATCTATGGTGCTTACCCTCTTTTAATATCAGATAACCATCTAATAAAAAGGATAAATTTCTATCATGAAAACAACGTTTTGGTTTCAACAGGCAGCACTCTCACAGAATACGCTTTGAGAGAAAACGTTTTCGAAAAATTCGTTGAGGAATCCAAAATATCTGGATTTGACATTATAGAAATTAGTGAAAATAACATACACCTTTCTTTTGATGAAAAGAAGAAGATTACAAAAATAATAGAGTCGCAATATTTGAGACACCAATGGAAAATAGGCAGAAAGGATCCAAGAAGGCAGTTAACAGTGGATGAGACCATAAAAAGGGCAAACGAGGCATTGGAGATAAACCAACGGGAGAAGATAATACTGGAGGCAAATCTAGGTTACAGTGTTGGGCTTTATGATGAAAAAGGGGACGTAAAGTGGAATCTTTTGTCAGCCATTACATCCAAAATCCCGCCAAACAACATAATTTTTGAAGCACCACTTGAAATCCAGCAGGCTGTATTGATAGCTGAATTTGGCCAGAGGGTAAACTTAGGAGAGGTAAAACTAGAAAACGTGGCATCCATTGAATCTCAAAGAAGAGGGTTTCTTTCAAAAGCAAGCTTTAGCATAAATCCAGTAAAAAAAGGACCCGAGGGGAGTCCGGCAACAAAATTCATCTACTACATAATTCGCAACAAGCATCCAATAGAACAAAGCGAGTTGATTTACATGACTAATCTCCCAAGGAGAACAGTTCAGGCATCGGTTGAAGAATTGAGAAACCAGGGGCTAATAATAGAAAAAAACAGTCTTGATGACACCAGAAAAAAGGTTTACAATCTGGTTAAAGACGAATGGGTATAATCTACCCCTTTCTTCGGCATTATCATTTTATGCCGAAAAGTCATTATGAAAAAATAGAACAATTATAATTATACAAGATAGACGAAATAAAAGATTAAAAAACACAAAGGAAGAATATTGATATACGGGCATCCAGTTATAAAAAGAGATTTTTGTGCGCAATTCATCCAAAGACAACACAAACACAAAGGAAGACAAAAATAAAGAAATAAAAATAAAACATCTACAAGATGTAGAATCAACCACAGTAGAAAAAAGCAGAAAGCATCACTTTATTTTTGCCAATAAAAAAAAAATCAACTTTGATGAATTAGCAAATACAACATTATTCCTGATGGCGTTTATAGGCATTTGGCAGCTAATTTACGTTTTAGGAATATGGCCAAAGATATCATTGCCATCCCCATTAATGGTTGCAGAGTCATTTTATGAATTACTACAAAATAATATGCTCATAACAAGTATAGCAATGACTTTGTATAGGCTAACAATTGGTTTTTTCATATCCATAGCATTAGGTGTAGCAATTGGTCTTGCAATGGTAAAATTTACAGGTTTTGGAAAGACCATGGGCTCTTTTGCTATAGGGCTACAGTCATTTCCAAGCGTAGCATGGGTTCCTTTTGCAATCCTACTGATAGGCCTGAATGATGCTGGAATATTGTTTGTTGTTGTAATGAGTTCTGTGTTTTCAGTAATGATGTCAACATACAGTGGGATGCGCAACATACCGACAATCTATATCCGAGCAGCAAAAAACATGGGCGCCAAAGGAATTCATTTATTTCGGTATCTCATGATTCCCGCTGCCACTCCCGCTTTGATAACCGGAATCAAACAAGCATGGTCTTTTGCGTGGCATGCACTAATTGGGGCTGAAATACTAATGGCCGCGTCGATAGGTATAGGCCACATATTACTAATTGGAAGAGAGTTTCAGGCAATGAATCAGATTATAGCGTCAATGATCACTATCTTTGCATTAGGCATGTTATTTGACAGGATGTTATTCATGAAATTAGAGGACAAGGTAAGAGAAAAATGGGGATTAAAGCAAGAACAAGAAAATACATAAGTCAAGCAATAAAATAGTTATCAGGTATTTTTTGGTTTTCCAATCTCAAACAGTAAATGGATAATATACACATTTCTTGAACTTGCTATTTTTGGATTGATAGTATATTTTACAATCAGGTCCATAACATAATGCCATCAATGGATAATCCTATCGTAGTTCTCAAAAGCATGTGTGTGATGTTCTACATAGTACCGTGGAAGATTAAAAAAATCTCATTTGTGGACATAAATAACAATAACTAAGATAGCATTTGTTTTCCTTCTGTCAACATAATGCGCAAAATACCATCAGATGAAATTCACAACAGCACATTCCGCACAACATTACAACAACATATCGAAACTCCAAAATCAAAAGGGTAACAAAGTAGGAAATATTCACACATATATTACATTTTTTGCCTATTTCTAATTGCTAATACATTGCACACATTAAAAAATAGTTGGTGAATACAAAAACAAAATTTACAGTCTCATTCGGAATAATCATAGCAGTAATAGCATCTTCACAATCAGATAACCACGGATTATTTTCAATTAATACAAACAGCATTACCAGGATTACAAACAACGATACACCCGAATCAAAAACATTGCGATTAGGGTATTTTCCCAATGTAAATCATGCCCAAGCCATAATAGGGTTAAAAAACGGGGAGTTTCTTAAGGTTTTCGAGAGCATTAACAGCAGCAGCAGCAGCAGCAGCACAGATCAAAGTAAAATAGGGATAAATGAATTTGTATTTAGCGCCGGACCATCAGCAATAGAGGCATTATTTGGAGGTCAAATAGATGCTGCATATGTCGGTCCAAATCCTGCAATTAGCGGATTTATTGCATCAAGCAATGAAGGACTGCGAATAGTATCTGGGGCATCAAGCGGTGGGGCATCATTTATTGTGAGAAATGATGCAGGAATCGAATCGGTTGACGATTTGGGCGGAAAGAAGTTTGCATCCCCGCAGCTGGGCAATACACAGGACATATCGCTTAGAAAGTACATCATTGACAATGGATTCAATACGGTGGAAAATGGAGGAAACGTAACAGTGGTTGCGGTAAAACCATCAGACATAGTCACACTCATGTTAAAGAAAGAAATTGATGGGGCATGGGTTCCCGAACCATGGGGCATCAGATTGATAAACGAGGCAAATGGTAAAGTGTTTGTCGATGAGAGGGATTTATGGCCACCTGAAGGGAAATTCGTTACAGGAAACATCATTGTTAGAACTGACTATTTGAAGGAAAACCCAGACGTAATAGAAAAGCTATTGGAGGCCCATGTAAACCAAACGCTATGGATTAATGAGAAATTAAGTGAAATAAATAATGAAAACAATACATCAAAAGAGACGAATTTTAACGACGACAACAATATTAGCAGCAGTGCGGAAGTGGTTAATGCATTTAACGATGGTTTAAGACAAGTCACTGGAAAAACAATACCCGAAAATGAATTAAAAGAAGCACTAACAAAGATGGACTTTACATATGATCCGATAAAGGCATCACTATTCAAAATAGCAGATGATGCAAACAGATTAGGATTCCTAAAGAACACAAAAGGAAATAACGCGATAGACATCACCGGAATATATGATTTGACTTTGTTAAACAAAGTATTACAAGAAAAAGGACTTGGAGAAATACGATAAAAATGTAAAATAAAGTTTCATCCATTGTTTTCATGATTTATTTTTTGGTTTGTTTTGAAAGTTATGTTTTTTCTAAAACCAAACATTAACTGATAATAGGTGTAATTTATTTTCTATCTGGTTCACCAGATTGCTGTAAACCCGTTAACCATAAAGAATAGGTATAATTCGCATAACAATAGAATAACTTGCATATTCAATAGCCATATTATATGACTGCCACAAAGAAGTCTTAAAAATGAAATTCAAAATATCGCTGTCAAAAAATAGATATAAATCACAACACAACAATCAATACATACAGAAATCAAAATCCATTTCAATCCTTATCACGATTTTTGTAACCTTTGCAATATTATCAAGTTATCCAATTAACGGTGTAAACGCACAGCAAACCCCATCAGAAAAAACAAGTACCTTAAGAATAGGCTATTTTCCAAACATAAATCACGCTCAGGCAGTTATTGGGCTCAATAACGGGGACTATCAAAAGAGTTTAGGGAACAACACTAATGTTGAAACGTTTGTTTTCAACGCAGGGCCATCAGCCATTGAGGCATTGTTAGCAAAGAGGATCGATGTCACATACATCGGCCCCAATCCCGCAATCAATGGATATGTAGTTTCAGGTGGGAAGGATGTAAGAGTCATAGCAGGGGCATCAAGCGGTGGGGCATCATTTATTGTGAGAAATGATGCAGGAATCGAATCGGTTGACGATTTGGGCGGAAAGAAGTTTGCATCCCCGCAGCTGGGCAATACACAGGACATATCGCTTAGAAAGTACATCATTGACAATGGATTCAATACGGTGGAAAATGGAGGAAACGTAACAGTGGTTGCGGTAAAACCATCAGACATAGTCACACTCATGTTAAAGAAAGAAATTGATGGGGCATGGGTTCCCGAACCATGGGGCATCAGATTGATAAACGAGGCAAATGGTAAAGTGTTTGTCGATGAGAGGGATTTATGGCCACCTGAAGGGAAATTCGTTACAGGAAACATCATTGTTAGAACTGACTATTTGAAGAAAAACCCAGACGTAATAGAAAAGCTATTGGATGCCCATGTAGATGAAACTTTAAGAATAAACAATAACAAAGAAAAGGCAATAAGTGAATTTAACGTTCAACTAAAGAAACTGACTGGAAAAACAATACCGGAAAATGTTTTAGCAACTGCAGTGACAAAGCTGGAATTTACATATGATCCGATAAAACTATCGTTAATCAAAGATGCTAATGATGCCTATGACCTTGGATTGATAGAGAAGGGAAAAGAAAGGCCAAATTTATCAAATATCTATGATTTGACACTGTTAGATAAAGTTCTAGTAGAAAGAGGACTCGATCCTATTGGGGGCACCATCATAAACAACAACAATGCATCAAACCCTGCTGCATCTGGAGACGCATTAGCAGACATTGTGAGCTAATAGCACAACAAAAAAATCTGATTACCATTATTTTTTAATGTAAAAGCCTAATCCACAGCACAATTATCAGCAAAAAAAAATTTGGCTATAAACATATTCATTGACTATAAAATCTTGATACCATATAAATAATCTTTATTGCATCATAGGCAAATCAAAAATGTAGGTAGTTGATTTGAGATACGCCGATTAAGGCAACATCATAACAACTAAATTCAATTCTTGACAAAACTACAAAACAAAATAAACACTTTTTCCTTCTTTTCCATTTTATCATAAATTATATTGTTGTATTTTATTGCCTGTAAAAACGATTTTAAATGGCTATTACTAGGTTTATTGTATATAATCATGGTTAATAATGATCAGTTAAGTACACTTATTAAAAAAGCTAGGGAAACCACCCCAAAAAAGAAGTTTACTCAATCGGCAGAAATAACATTGGTGTTAAAGGATATTGACGTCAAAAAGGGGTTTAGTTTAAACGAAATAGTGGTATTGCCAAACCCCACAAAGGAAGGAGCCTCATTATGTGTTTTGGGAGGTGGTGATATGGGTCTGAGAGCTAAAAGGGCAGGTGTTGAAACAGTATTGGAGCCCGACACACTTGATAGGCTAGGATCAAATAAAAGAGATGCAAGGAAAATAGTGCGTGCCCATGATTTTTTCCTTGCAGATGCAAGTTTAATGTCATCAGTAGGTCGTGCCTTAGGCCAATTTTTAGGTCCTAAAGGTAAAATGCCCACACCACTACCATATGGTGCCCCAATTGAAACAATAGCCACAAGGTTAAGATCCTCTACAAGAATTCGTTCAAAAAACCAATTGAACATGTCAACCAAAATAGGTGACGAGGATTTAACTGATGAACAGATAGCAGCAAATGCTAACGCAGTTATTTCAGCGGTAGAAAAAAGACTTCCACAGGGCGATAAAAATCTCAGAAACACAATAATAAAGTTTACAATGGGAAAAGCCATCAAAATGAACAGTTTAAACAAACAAACAAAAAGTGAAAGTGCATGAGCCAAACAACAGCAGAAGCACCCACAATAAATAAATTAAACAGGTCCAGTTATCCGGAAAAAAAGGTAAAATTATATGATGACCTCCAAAACTTGGCCAAATCATACAATGTAATTGCACTCTCAAAGATGACAAAGGTCAGATCTGCACAATTGATGTCAATTAGGAAAAAATTCAGAAACGATATCAAAATACTAACAATAAAGAATAAAGTAGCCCAAAGATCTTTTGAGAAAATATTTGATGACGTCAAAGGACTGGAATTTCTAAATCATGAGCTTGAAGGCCAATGCGCTTTAATGTTCACCAACATAAGCCCCTTTAAACTAAACCTAACATTTGACAAAAATAAAATATTTTTAGCAGCTAAAGGGGGAGATATCGCTCCAAATGAACTGGTTATTCCTGCAGGAAACACAGGAATTAACCCTGGTCCGGTTTTATCGGAATTCAAAGAATCCAAAGTCCCAACAAGAATAGACCAAGGTACAATTTGGGTATCAAAAGACACGGTTGTTGCAAAACCTGGGGATGTGATTTCACAAAAATTAGCAGCCCTGTTAAGCAAACTAAACATCAAACCAATAGAGGCCGGTATTGCGGTTAATTTTGCAATATCAGAAGGCCTAGAATTTAAAGAAAAAGATCTCAAGATTGTCATTGAAGAATATATTCAAGACATAGTGAGATCCTACCAAGAAGCTTTGGCATTGTCGGTAGAAGCAGCATACTTTAGCAAAGAAACAATGCCGCTTATTTTAATCAAAGCAAAACAACATGCCGTTTCATTATCAAGCGAGTCAGGATACATATCTCCAGATACTGCCGAATTAGTGATATCAAAAGCCAATTTATTTGCCACGAGCTTATCTCAACAGCTTGATTCAAAGGGCTATAAAGTTAATAGCTAACTAACTTTCTTTTTTTTATCATAGTTTATTTATTAGCCTTTCCAAAATCCTTTAATAAATAAATACATTATCCTCCCAGGTACAGATTTTGAAAAACATTGTTTAATTCAGATAAATATTAAAACTAGAGGATTTTAAGAATTTTATCTAAAATAATATAATGAAAGTAATAAAAATTAACCAAATAAAGAAGACAAACCTTCCAAGGCTTCCTCTTCTTTTTTCTCGTCTTTTTTCTCGTCTTCATTATCCGCAGCAGCTCCAGCGTTTGAGGCAGCTGGTGCGACAGCTGGTGCGGCGGCGGCAGCTATTGGGGCCGCTTTTAGTGCATCCTCAATATTTACTTCACTTATAGCAGCAACCAGAGATTTAACCCTAACATCATCGGGGGAAACTCCAGCAGCTTTGATTACATTTTTAACATTATCTTCATTAATATCTTGCTTTAATTTATGCAATAGTAAAGCAGCATATACATATTCCATGATAGATGAAAATTTGGTTTTACCATAATATAAAACTTTATAAAATTCTGGAGCTTCGCGCTACTGCATAAACATGCTCTTTTAACTCAGGGGATATAAGCGAATTCATCTTGTTGATTAAAACATTTCTTGCCTCCATTCTCTCTTCTTGAGTAGGCGAATTAAAAAAGCTGCTAAAAAGATCTGAAAAACTCTCCTTAATCCACCCGTCCAAAACAAAATATCGATTTTCATTTATGGGATAAAGTTTATCGTATTTTGAGTCAACTTTATCGTTATAGATACCTGTATCAACCTTCTCTAAAATCAAAAATATACAGTTGTTTGGATTTGGATTGTTAAGTGCTTCTACTGGTTTGCCTTGGGCCTTACCGGATTTTATCCTTTCAATTAATCCTATGGGCCTAAAAAAAGATCCTTTAACATCATATGTTTTGTTGTTGCCTTCTGCCATAATTCTCCCAATAATTATAAAATTTGAAATCTCATCTCTTCTCACTGCAAAAATGAAACCACCGGTGCGAATTTTTGATCCAAACATAATAAAAAAAGAATAAGCTTATAATATATTATTTGCTAAAAACCAAAAGCCGTTAATTCACTTTTTTTAATTTTTCACTGTTTTATATAAAATTATTTAATTACATTTATTAATGTAACAAAGAATGATAAAAATGAATCAAACTTGCAGAGATTTGATGATCTAGATATGAAGATATTATCAGAATTAACAAAAGATGCAAGTATTTCAATTCCTCAACTAAGTAAAAAGCTAAACATTAACTCTTCTGTGTTATACAGCAGAATAAAAAGACTGGTGAAAAGGGATCTCATTAAAAAATTTACAGTTATCATTAATGAGACCCAACTTGGAATCAACATCAAAGCTACAGTTGGAATCAACAGGGATCCAAAACTAAAAGAACCAATGCATACAGAATTGCTAAAGATTCCCGAAGTTCGTTCTTTGATCGAGGTTACAGGTCGTTTTGATATAATACTAACAGTTTATGCAAGAACACTAGAGGAATTGCACAAAGTGGTTATAGAGAGAATAGGAAAAATCGAAGGAATCCAAACAACTGAAACATTCGTAGAAATGCAAAGAACAGACAAGGAGCCTATTTACATGATTCAATCCAATACAAATGCCTTTTGAATTCTACTTTAGATGGATCCAAATTAGAAATATTAAAATAATATTTTAAGCTTTAGAAGGATAGAAATCATTTGTTATCGATATCTTCCCTACCAAATACAATTCAGAAAAAAATAATAGTAATGTTTCAGACTTTAAAGTTAGCCAAAAAAACAAGCAAAGACGACTATTTGACCCATCTCAGATTAGTATTGTTAGCAATTGGAGCTATTGGTGGCATTGGTTTTGTTTTTAAGTTCGTAGGAGCGCTTTTCGAGTAAAAGAAACGTTATTTTTAATTTAAAAATAAAGCATCTGTAGTATAAATTGACAAAATTTTTGAAGAATATTCGATATAAAGGTTTATTGGTTCATTTACAATATAAACAATATGGGAAGGCTATAGAAATGCAAAACAATCCAATTGAGATAGACAATGAAAATAAAATCAAGCTTAAACCCGAATTGATGGTAGAGGAAAAACTTTATCCCTTAATACACGAAAACTCTGTCTTTTTGTTTTTTAAAGACGAAAACAAACTGATTCACTGTTATGAGATCTCAGATAAAGAAACTAAAGAAAAGATAATCAATAATCCCGATAAAATAATAGAAATTCTTGAAGGGTTCAACAAATAAGTAAATGGCAAATACGCCAATGAAATCAATATAACTAGCAATTGGTAAAATTAAAAATTGAAATATTATTATATGCTTCTCTATGCTTAATTGTTAATGTCGAACGGTAAATACGAAACAGGCAATAGAAAAGGAAATGAGATTTTTATTGGCAAAAAACCACTAATGACATACGTAACTGCTACACTTGTCCAATTAGCTAACGAACCAACAGTCGTAATCAAAGCAAGAGGGAAAAGCATTACAAGAGCTGTTGATGTAGCACAGATAATAGTAAAAAGAATGGACTCACTTGGATACCGAGTGGCAAGCGTAAAATTAGGATCGGATCTTTTGTCTAGCGAAGAAGGGGAAAAACCTAGAAATGTATCTACAATTGATGTATCGATTTCAAGATCAAAATAATAAACGAAGACAATTTTATCCTCAATTAACTAGTCAGAAATAATAATAATAATAATTTAAATTTAATAAAGGCTTTTTTAAATAGTATTCATGCGCAATATACTTGGTTTTTTATTCTCCAGTTATAGATTTAACATTCCTTTTTTTGTAGCCCTATCAATTTTAATAATTCAAATCAACCAAATAGTTATTGATAACAATTCAGAAGCTTTGGGGTTATTCCATGACAAACAAAAACAAACAATGCTATCATATCAGAATAATGAGTTTGATTTTAAAATCGACTATCCAGGTAACTGGGAACGATCAGTTAAAATAAATAATGAAATTGTATTTGTTTCTCCAAAGGAAAAAGACGCTGTAAGCAATCCGGCCGGCCTCATAATAAAAGTTGTACCGCTTCAATCAAAAAATGTCTCTGTAGGAACCCTGTCTAATACATTAACAAATGAGCTAAAAAAAGACTACAATGATTTCAAACTGGAATCAACAAGCAATCTCATGGTAGACGGAAAAAATGCAAAACAAATTGTATTTACCGCAACAGATAGCAAGTTTCAAAACAGAAAAGCCTTTCAAATAATTACAACTGATAATACCAACGTATTTATATTTACATACAAGGCATCCATAGACAAATACTCCCAGTATGAGAATACAGTTAGAGATATGATATCTACATTTAAGTTTTTATCAAAGTAATAATTTAAAATTGCTTGGTTGGATGACTAAGTCATCCAACCAAGCATGTTCCCCTTCGGTTTGGTCGATGTATCTATATTTAGAGCATTATACTATTTAAATGCTGTACCAGCCTAAAATACTTTGTAACGAATTGACATCAAGTGTCTACATGAGACCTAATTTTGCCCATAGCATAAAAGTTCAAATGTTTTCTTAACAGCCAAGACTTGCTATTATAAATTCTGACTCTAAAGATTGTGTAGGAGTATCAATAATTGGTACATATTTTCAAAACAAAATACAAAAATAGGAGAACTTTAGATTATTTCGAAGACCATACGTTTCCTTTTAATCATGCAACAGCCATAGCAACAGCCATATGCATAATATAGCAGACGACATATAGCGCCACGCCATGATAAATTATAAAATGCTGTAATCTATTAAAAAATAAAACGTATTGTTTTAAATATCGTGTATTATCCGTAATATCTATAGAATCTTATCGATATATAACTATAATTATAAACGAATTATATTTCCTCTATATGTCAAAAAGACAGAAACACACAAAACTAAAGAGGCCTGAAGCAATATTAGGAATCTTAATTACAATAATAGGCAGCATAATAATTTATAATCTAGTAAACTCCATTCCCACAAGAAGCTATTCATTGGAAATTGATGCACTTAAGGATCCAGAATCACTCCATGTAAATTCCAGAGTAGTTTTAAAAAATTCGGGAATACAACCTCTAAACGATATTAACATTGTTTATGATAGGAACATAAAGTTCAATGAAAAAATTAACACAATCAAACCAGGGGAAACTATAATTCTTTCTCCCCCTTCAGGCGCTTCATTGAATAGTGTCAACATTAAAACTAGAGAGGGGATAGACATCAATAAAGAATTCAGAAGTCCCATCAAACTTCCGGGAATGATGGGCTCTTAGCATTTCTTAAACGAATATGATTTAACAAATGCGCTTCATTTTAAATTTACACTATTTGCCGAGGATATGCTTATAATCTTTTGTTGCCGAATGTCTTTAACTATAAGCGATCCATCAACATCAACATCAACTATCTCACCATCAAATTCCATATCGTCCACATTAAATGAATAATTGAGATGGTTTTTTGATTCCATAATTCGTTGTTGGTAGTTTTTTTGGACAAGTTCTTTAACGAAATCGTCACGTTCAATCTTTGACAAATAAAGACTTAGGTTGTTTAGCAGGCTTGATAAAATATGCACATTTGAAATTTTTGGTTCACCAACTTCATCTTTGAGAGTTGTTATTTGGTAATAATACTGATGTTCTTTTTGGATTTTGCTTTTTGTCAAGTTTATGTCATTGTTGGTATTTATACCCATTCCTATGATAACTTTGTTTTTACAATTATCAGTGGTGGTTTGAACATCCAACAAGATCCCTGCGAGCTTTTTTCCGTTAACAAAAATATCATTAGGCCATTTTACCTTGGGTTTTAGGTTGGTTTTCTTTTCTATTGTTTCGCAAATACAGATCGCAGAAACCATTGCAAAGAAAAACAAATCTTCTAGTTTCAATACCGTTTCCAAAAAAATAGACACCCATATTCCGCCTTTTGGTGAAGACCATAAATAACCATTCCTTCCTTTACCACTGCTCTGGATGTTACAAATAATTACAGAGGGTCTAATCTTTTTTTTTCTTTGGATGATTTTAAATGCAAAATCCTGGGTTGAAGATATTCTATTAAAATAGTAAAAATCGTTAAAAATGAAACCGGGAGTAGATAAATTGGCAATCTCTGAAATAAAGTTTGTCTGGCACTTTTTAGACAAATAAAATTTCCACAACAGCGTTAAGAATAACACATCATGTCATATTATTTAATCATTTTGTATTTGCCAAGCATATATTATAATCCCTACTGCAATAGAAAAACCATACAACCTAGAAAAGAGAACTGTTTTTTCCATGATATTTTCATAAAATGGGCTAATTGATTGGCGGTAAAGTAAGTAATTATAAAACTTGTAAAGTATTAGTATAGCCCAGGGTAGTAGGAAAGCACTTAAAAAAACCAAAGAAATGCTGTTCAGCACTTGAATGTAAAAAACCACAGTCAACAAATAGATTGAGATAAAAAAACCAAAAACAAACCCAAATGTCATTTTTGCTGATGATTGATTGTCTAAAAGGATAGCCAAGGTTTTTCTGCCCTTTTCCCTATCTGCTTTAATATCAGGAACTGAATTGATGTAAAGAACTAGTGACGATAAAAGCCCAATAATCACACCCACAAAAACAGATTCCAGGTTTATAGTATTGGTCTGGACATAAAAGGCACCAATAACTATAAGAACACCTTTGATTCCCACAAAAAGCTCACCCAACCCCAAATTGACCAATTTGCTAGAATACAAAATGATAGAAAACGTTGCAAAACCAAGTATCAGAGCGACAATGTAACCCCGAACATAGATAAAAGTGGCACCAATTAATAACCCCAATATTAGGAGCAATACCGCAGCACGGTAAACCTCGCGTGGTTTTAGTAGGCCTTCGGGAAGGACTCCAGTGCCTCCACTAAATCTAGTTTTTTGTGTAATCAAATCTATTCCACGCTTAAAGTCCCAATAATCATTGAATAAATCCACACTCGAATGCAGACAGAAAATCCCGATATATGTTAAGATCGCATAATAAAGATTAAAAACATACGGCTGGTCCAAATAACTTAAAGCTAACCCATTAGTAACAGCAATGGCTGAAGCCGCAAGAAACCTAAATCTGATGGCTCTAAGCCAAATGTTTATTTTATATGGCATGTTTTTTATTGCTATTAATTATAATTCTTGATCGCCGATTGACTGTAAAGCCCCATACTGAGGAAATTAGCATTGAAACGATTTTTCATTATCTTATGCAAAAACGATGTACTAAACACTTTAGGTGTCAAACTAATGGGTTTTAGTGATAATTTTAAAGTCCTACTTTTTGGTAGAGTCTTTAGGTTTACGTTTCTTAATCTAACACACATTGGAATCACTTCAATCACTTTAATTTCAAAAAACCGGTGGAAATCCCTACGGAAATTATTTCCCGATATAACCAATTGACAGATTGTCGTTAGATATGCCTTATTTGCAAAACCTTCTTTAATGCTATGACATACTGCCCTTCCTAAATCAACATTATAGTGACTTGGCAATTTATCTAAAAACACCCCAATTTCTAATGAGATAAGGTAACTCTTTCTTTATCTTTTTCTTTGGAATCTAATGAATGAGCACCATTATTTTCAGTATAACCTAAAAAATTTGAGCCTATTGTGAACCTACTATGGAAAAAAGTTTTTTGATATACCAATATTTCAGTTATAATAAATATAAAGAGATTTATAACTATCTGTCTGGCTGTCGTCTGTCTGTTTTTCTCTGCAACACAACTTAAAAGACAGCCTATTTAAAATTTTTCCAATTCAATTGTAAAATCTTGTGGGTTTAGTCCAATCCCACATGATGAGCATTTGTTTTTTGTGGCTCTAAGTATATCTTTAATTGGCTTGAGAGTGATCATATGCTTTATTTTGCTTCCGCATTTATCACAATAGACATCTATCATTGGACACGACATTCCATTTCTAATACTTCTCGCTCAATAAATTAAGATATAGTTAACTATTATTGACTCAAAAATAAAATAAAATAGAATTAAATTACATAATAAATTAACAGTATGTATTAACATATCCGTAAGTTTAAGCGAAATAATAAATACCTAGCCAATTTTTTTTTATATGTGCCTGTAGACCCTGTTTGCGGAATCGAGTTAGATAAAGAGCTAGCCACAACCATTGAGTATAACCAAAAAACATTTTTCTTTTGCTGTGAAGGATGTAAAAGATTGTTCGAAAAAAAACCAAAGAAATACTCAAAATAACAAATATTTTAGGATATGAGATTATCTGTTAGTTATAGATGAAGACAGCAATACTTGACAATAAAGTAGTAAAAATAGTAAATAGAGATTTACCCAAAGTGGGTAAAAATGATGTACTAGTTAGGATGAAAACTTGTGGTATTTGTGGATCGGATTTAGAAAAAATATTTGGCAACTATGGAATGAGGTCCTCCAAAATAGGCCATGAACCGGCAGGGGAAATAACAGAAGTTGGAGAAAACTTAAAGACATTCAGTGCAGGGGAAAGAGTTTTCATTCATCACCATGTCCCTTGTTATTCATGTCATTATTGCTATAACGATGATTTTACAATGTGTGAGAAATACCAATCAAGTAACATAGAACCTTCAGGATTGTCAGAATACATTCTTGTACCAGAATGGAACGTCCTTCGGGGAGGCCTAGTAAAACTTCCAGATAACGTCAACTTCAATCAAGCGGCCCTGATAGAACCCATCGCGTGTTGTCTTAGATCAATAAATAAACTGAACCTCAAGAAGGCAGATAAAATTGCGATTTTTGGTGCTGGGCCCACAGGTTTAATTCACATGATTTTAGCTAAGCTTTTTGGGGCTTCAAAAATAGTTATAGTAGACATAAATGAATTTAGGTTAAACTTTGCAAAAAAAATGGACCCAGGCATTACCACAATAAATCTAAAAGATAATGACGCCAATGAGTTTAGTAATAAAGTATTCTCTAGTGTTGGGCAGAGGGGGTCAGACATCTCGATAATATCCACTAGTAATCTAGATGCATTTGTTAAATCCATAGAAATTACTAGAAGAGGTGGAGCTGTGTCCCTTTTTGGCGTCCCTTCAAAAGAATCTGATTTAAGAATCGATTTAAATTTGATTTATTCAAAAGAATTGAAGATTATTCCTAGCTATGCCACATCTGAAAAAGAGATATACCAAACAATAACCTTACTCGAAAATAATATAATAGATATTGAACCCCTGATAACTCATAAATTTAGTTTAAGTGATTCATTTGATGCTTTAGAGTATGCACACAAAGCAAAAGATTCAATGAAAATAATAATAACCTCACCAGATTGATTACTAAAATTTTTATAATATCCAAAGAAAGACAATAGAAGTGAATCAAATGGATTGGGGAATGAAAAACAGATTTTCAAAAATAATTAAACCAGATAATGGTCGCTGTGTTATGCTGGCAGTGGATCATGGTTATTTTCTAGGACCTACAGAAAGGCTTGAAAACCCAAGGGAGACCATAAAGCCATTATTAAATCACGCAGATTCCATAATGCTTACAAGAGGTATCCTAAGAACTTCCGTGCCCCCGGAAAGCAACGTACCAATAGTTTTAAGAGTTTCAGGGGGTTCAAGCATTATTGGGGAAGATCTATCTAAGGAAACAATTGTCACATCCATAGAAGAATCAATTAAATTGAATGCCTCATGTCTGGCATTATCCATTTTTATAGGTAGCAAATACGAGTCTCAAACACTATCTAATTTATCGAAATTGGTCGACAATGGGGAAAAATACGGAATCCCTGTTTTGGCCGTAACTGCAGTTGGGAAAGAAATGTCCAGGGATTCAAGATATTTGGGATTGGCATGCAGAATAGCATCTGAGCTGGGAGCGCACATAGTAAAAACATATTATTGCAAAGATTTTACAAAGGTGGTTGAAAGCTGCCCTATTCCTATAATTATAGCGGGAGGCAAAAAAACTTCCGAGAGAGACGCATTGCAATTGACTTTTGACGCGATAAATGATGGTGCGTCTGGTGTAGATATGGGGAGAAACATTTGGCAATCAGACCATCCTGTTGCGATGATCAAAGCAATAAGATCAATAGTACATGAGAATTACAATTTCCAGGAGGCCTATGATCTATTTGTAACAGAATCCAAGGCAAACAGCAAAATCCAATACGAAAAACAAATCGAAAACAAAAAGCAATGACAAATAAACTAGGTAAATTTTATCTTTTTATCTCAAGTCAATTATCAACAAAACGTATAAATTAAAACAAAGAACAGACATTCAATGGTATTGGAAAAATCAGCTAATTATGACATAACATATGGCATTATATTTTCGTTTAAAAATTTTTTACCAATCTAAATTTTAAATATTTTAGTTAGGAGTTGTTTTGATAATTAATGAGTGAAATATCTGGCGCATCTGCATTATTATCTGCCTTAGAAAGAGAAAAGGTAGAGTATATCTTTGGTCTTCCTGGAGGAGCCAATCTTCCAATTTATGATGCATTAGTTGACTCCAAAATAAGACACATATTGGTTAGGCATGAGCAATCTGCCGCTCATATGGCTGATGGATATGCTAGAATAAAAAGAAAGGCAGGGGTATGTTTTGCCACCTCAGGGCCAGGAGCGACCAATCTTGTAACCGGAATCGCCACAGCCTATGCTGATTCTGCCCCAATTGTAGCTGTAACCGGCCAAGTGGCATTACCAATGATAGGAAAAGACGCTTTTCAGGAAATTGACATTATTGGAATAACTAATCCCTGTACAAAATATGCTTTTCAGCCCAGACATGCCTCCGAGATACCTGAGATGGTCAAAAAGTCATTCTATATTGCTGAAAGTGGGAGGCCAGGTCCCGTGCTAATTGACATTCCAAAAGACATACAACAGCAAGTAACAAAGATAGATTTTCCAGAATACATAAAGGTTAGAGGATATAATCCAGTTGTTGATCCTGACTTATCAGAGATAAATAAGGCTTGCGAAATGCTGTTGAAGGCGGAAAAACCCGTAATTATGGCAGGCGGCGGGGTGATTCTTTCAGGTGCTTTTTCGGAGTTGCAGGCACTGGCGGAGTTGCTAACAATTCCCGTAGTCACAACATTCAAAGGTAAAGGGGCGTTTCCTGAAAACCATCATTTAGCTTTAGGGCCTATAGGTATGCACGGACATGCTGAGGCAAATAGAATGATACTTGAGGCAGATTGCATAATGGCAATAGGTGCCAGGTTTTCCGATAGGACAGTAGGAAGATTCGACGAATTTGGTAAAGACATCAACGTAATTCATTTTGACATAGATCCAGCTGAAATAGGCAAAAACAAAGCAGTAAACGCAGCGGTAATTGGTGACGTAAAATCATCATTGAGAACATTAATTAAAATGATACCAAAAACATTCAAATCCGACGAAGAGGTTTCTAAGCAATGGCTAAACAGAAAAAAAGAATTAGTATCATATTATGAAGATACCCTAAAGGACTATTCAAGGGAAATTACGGCTAAAAAAGCTTTAAAAAAATTAAGGGAAATATTACCCGCAGACGGAATAGTTACAACTGAAGTGGGTCAATGTCAAATGTGGGCATCTTTGCATTTTGATGTCATTACGCCAGGCACATTCTTTAGTTCTACAGGATTAGGAACTATGGGTTTTGGGTTTCCGGCATCGATTGGAGCAAAAGCTGCGAGAAATAACGTTCCTGTAGTAGATATTGCAGGCGACGGCTCATTTAATATGACTGAAAATTCACTGGCGGTATCAGTTCTAGAAGATCTTCCCGTAATTGTTTTTATACTAAATAACTACATGTTAGGAATGGTTGCCCAGTGGCAGCGTACCTTCTACAACAGGAGATATAGCGGAGTACACCAAAAGAACACTCCGGATTATTGCAAAATTGCAGAAGCATATGGTGCTCAGGGTATTCGTGTTCAGTCAATGGAGGAGTTAGAAAAGGCAGTAAAAACCGCCGTAAATTCAAATATAGCTACAGTAATCGATATTCCAATTGACCCCAATGAAGATGTGTACCCATTTGTTGCCCCAGGTACAGGGTTAAAAGATATGGTCGTAGGTGCATGATCTTATATGGATAGCAAACCCATTTTTACAAACATTAGCAATACCACCCTCTATATCTTGTCAGTTATTGTAGAAAACAAACCCGGGGTTTTGTTTAGAATTACTAATCTTTTTAGGTCAAGAAACTTCAACATTGAAAGCATTACTGTCGGAATCACTGAAAAACCGGACTTATCCAGAATGACCATAACAACTAAATCAGACGTAAAAACATTGGAACAACTAGTAAAACAATTAAGAAAAACAATTGATGTAATCCAAGTTAACGTTTTAGACAAAGAAAACGCAGTATACAGAGAACTAGCCCTGATTAAGATGAATGCGAAAGATCCAACGACGAGAATCGAGATAGCCAACTTTGCATCAATATACAGGGGAAATATAATGGACATTAGCAATGAAACCATTACAGTTGAACTAATAGGAACTCCAGATAAGATTGACGCTTTTAAAAACCTAGTCTCAAGCTATGGAATAATACAAGTAGCTCGAACTGGGGTATCAGCATTGGCGAGAGGTGCAATCAATGATGAGCTCTAATGGCCGAAAGGTCAGAATTTTTGATACCACACTGAGAGATGGGGAACAGACCCCAGGGGTTTCAGTTTCTCCATCTCAGAAAATAGACATCGCAATGAAGCTTGATGATCTTGGAGTTGACGCAATAGAGGCGGGATTTCCTGTAGTGTCTCCGGGAGAGGTAGAAGCGATAAAAAAAATCTGTAAGATGGGACTAAAGGCGGACATATGCGGTCTAGCCCGAACAATTCGAAATGATATAGACATGGCAATTGATTGTGATTTAAGATACATTCACACTTTTATTGCAACATCAGATATCCACCTACAATATAAACTAAAAATGACAAGAGAACAGGTTTTGGACAAAGCGGTATCCGCTGTGGAGTACGCCAAAAAGCATGGCCTAAAAGTCGAGTTCTCTGCAGAAGACGCCACAAGATCGGACAGGCAGTTCCTTAATAGAGTATTCAGAGCAGTAGCGGAGGCTGGTGCAGATAGAATAGACATCCCAGATACAGTAGGGTATTCCACTCCAAAGTATATCTCCGAACTAGTAAATGACGTAATCGAGAACACCCACTTACCTGTAAGTGTGCATTGCCATAATGATTTTGGCCTTGCCGTTGCAAATTCCATTGCAGGATTTGAAGCAGGGGCATCCTGTGCACATGTAACCATAAATGGATTGGGCGAAAGAGCAGGGAATGCATCACTTGAGGAAGTGGTAATGGCATTACAGTGCCTTTATAACTACAGACACAACATCAGAACAACTATTTTGTATGATGTTTCAAAGTTTGTTTCAAACACTATGGGAATAATCGTTCAACCAAACAAAGCAATAATTGGCGAAAACGCATTTGGTCATGAATCAGGGATTCATACCCACGGAGTACTAAATAATCCTCTTACATATGAACCAATTAGCCCCGATTTGGTCGGTCGAAAGAGATGGCTACAAGCGGGAAAACATGCCGGAGCGCACGGCATCAAATCAATATTAGACGAGTTTGCCCTTAGGACTACAGATGAACAGTTAAAACAAATTGTAGATAAACAAAAGATAATAGCTGACTCGGGGCAAGCGATAACAACATCAGATTTATTATCCATAGCATCCGAAGTAATAAAAAACAAGAAATTTGACGGAAAATTCAAACTAAACGAGTTTCATATAGTTACGGGTCTACATATCATCCCTACAGCTGTCGTAAAGTTAAATATACATGACAAAGACTTTATTGCATCAGAAACAGGTGTAGGTCCAGTTGATGCGGTACTAAAGGCAATCCAAACCATTGCCAATGATATTGCCAGCATAAAGATCAGAGAATACAAACTGGATTCAATCACAGGAGGTTCAGATGCTTCTGCAGAGGTTTCAGTCAAAGTGGAAGATAAGGAAGGTAACGTAATATCCTCACGAAAATCCGGCAAAGATATAGTAGTAACATCAGTACAAGCTGTAATTGACGCCATAAATACAAGCATGCTAAAAAATTTATTGGAAAAGGATAATCAAGTTAATTGACAATGTTTCTGTTTTCATACCATTATGACAACTTATAGAATTTCATTGCTGGTAGGCGATGGAATAGGACCCGAACTTTCTGAATGCGTAAATAGATTATTAATTAACATACACGATAAATCATCCTCTTTGAAATTTGAAATACAAAAAGTAGAGGCAGGGGACAATGCACTATTGAAATTCAATTCAGCATTACCAGAATCATCATTTAGCATAATAAAAGACTCCCAAGCTTGTTTGAAATCACCCGTTGGGGAATCTGCCGCTGATGTTGTTTTGGTTTTAAGAAGGTATTTTAAATTATTTGCAAACATTCGCCCGTCAAAAAACTATCCTAACATCCCAGCCATATCAAAAAACGTAGATTTGATAACAGTTAGAGAAAACACAGAAGATCTCTATGTAGGATGGGAGTTTTTTTCTGATGAAAACACTGTTATCTCTTTAAGAAAAACAAGCAGGGAAGCTTCTAGAAAGATTTCTGAATATGGTTTCAAATTGGCAAGCAAAAGAGCAAATAAAAAGGTAACAATAGTTCACAAATCCAATGTATTAAGAAAAAGCGATAGGCTCTTTATTGATACAGCCAAAGAAATATCAAAACAATTTCCTGATATAGATGTAGAGGAGATGTATGTTGACGCTTGTTCCATGGAGCTGGTAAGGAACCCTAATCGATTTGATATAATTTTAACAACGAATTTGTTTGGGGATATAATTTCAGATGAAGCGGCACAAATTACTGGAAGCATAGGTTTGGCTCCAGCTGCAAATATTGGAGATAAATTTGCCATGTTTGAACCTGTTCATGGTGCTGCCTTCGATATTGCAGGCAAGAATATTGCCAATCCCACATCTTTTATTTTGGCACTGAAAATGATGTTTGAATGGCTGGGTGAAAAATACAATGATAAAATCATACTGAACCAGTCAATAAAAATTGATAAAGCCGTGGATAAAATCTTTTTAAACAACACAAAAACAAAAGACATTGGTGGAAATTTGTCCACCTTTGAATTTAATAAAAAATTTATAGAAATATTAGATCAGCTTGGATATGAATAATATCCGTCATACCTTTATAACATCAAGCAAGTCTTTTAATATCCTTGCTGTAGCACCCCAAATTTTATACTCCTCGACCAAAAATTTGAACATTCGATATTTTTTAGTTGAATGAAACTCATCCTCAGAAAAAGATCTAATTAATTTTTCGATAGGTAGACTAATAATTTGCTCGACCTCCACATTTGGTTTAAGATTATCAGATATTATTTCTTCTAAAGCAACAAAAGGATATATCAATATTTTAGAAGTGTAAGTATATGTGGGTTGTAGGCATCCAATAACTTTTTTTTTGTCTACAACAATACCTATCTCCTCATATGTCTCCCTAATTGCTGTATCCAAAATTGTTTTGTCATTGGATGAAAATTTACCACCGGGAAATGATATTTCCCCTGAATGATTAGTTAAAAAAGAACTACGCTTGGTTAGAATTACTGAGGGGATTTTATCTGGAAAATGGATAATAACCAACACACTAGAAAAAATTTTCCCGACGTTTAGGTTGTTTATATTCAGGATATCCTTATCCGAGGTAATTTTTAATCTTTCACTATTTAAAAGTAAATCATAGAATTGTTTTTCGGATATCAATAATACAAAAGATATAAACCATAAAATATCTAAAAAACTTTTTTTTTATATATAATAAACTCCTTAATGTAAAATAAAAGATGGAAATTATTTATGAACTTAATCCGCCTAAAATTTTTTACGGTTCAAACATACATATGGATACATTATCTCAAGAAATTGAAAAGTTTTTGGACAGGAGCCGGTCAATCCTGGAATTTACCAAATCTATACACATTACGGATTCAGTTTTAGGAATACCTAGAATTTCTAGTATCCACGGAGCTGCTTTGATAAGGGAGAACATAAACAATGCAGACATCAATGTTAGCTGTAGTGTTAGGACAAGAGACAGAAATATAAACTCAATAATTCAATTTGCAACCCAGTCAATATCTTTGAATGTAAAAGATCTATTGTTTATTATGGGTGATGAGCCCCGAATAAGTATTAATGCTGTTACAAAAGGGTCACTTTCAAAACCCACAGAGGTTGTTACAATGCTGAACTCTTTAGGGTATAACAAGTTGATAAATTTAAATTTATCAATACCTAATAAGGTATCTGATTTCAAAAAGTTTAAAAAAAAAACCAAGTCAAATCCCTATGCAATGATAACGCAATCAATTGACACGCTCCAAGAAGTAAAAGACCTAAAAGGGTTATTGGAATCCCATAAAATAAAATTGATTCCATGTGTAATGATACCATCTAAAAAAAACATTCAGGCTGCAAAAATGATTGGACTTGACTGGAAAGAATACGAAGATAACGTTCTGGAATTTATTTACAAGATTGGGAAAATTACGGAGCAGATGTTAATTACATCGCCAAATAACTTCAATGAGGGTGTTGAGGTATTAAAAAAAATTAGTAAAATCTAACTTTTTTTACTTTGGATGATTTCGGTTTTTAATTCATCCAAAACTAATCTCGCATATTCAAATAAATTTGAATCCTCAGATAACCGCGGTCTTCGATAATCAACCACTATCTCCTTCTTTACAGAAGCGGGTCTTTTGGTAAAAACAACAACCCTGTCGCCTAGACATATTGATTCAGAGATGTTATGAGTTACAAAAATTATTGTTTTTCTAGTTTTTGCCCATATTAATTGGAGTTCAACTAATAATAAATCACGGGTTTGAGAATCCAATGCAGCAAACGGTTCATCCATTAGCAAAACATCGGGGTCCATAGATAAAGCACGGGATATGGCAACCCTCTGTTTCATGCCACCAGAAAGCTGATAGGTATAAGATTTGGCAAATTTACCGAGATCCATCATATCTAGATAGTGCATGGCGATCTTCTGCCTTTTTTCTTTTTCAACACCCACCATCTTGAGTCCGAATTCAACGTTATCAATCACACTTAACCAAGGAAACAACGCATTTTCTTGAAATACCATTATTCTGTCAGGTCCTGTTTCAAAAACCGGCCTCCCATTCAACACCAACTCCCCACTTGAAGGCTTTTCCAATCCAGCAATAATGTTCAATAGTGTGGATTTGCCACATCCAGAAGGGCCGACAAAGCAAACAAATTCACCTTCTTCAATTGACAAATTTACATTATTAACAGCTAAAACTTTGTTTCTTTCACCTTTGTCACTATTGATTGAGAATATTTTAGATATGTTTCTAATTTCTAACTTGCTCAACTAAACTATTATAATATTTTTAGCCCAATAATATAACTTGTTAATACCTAACAAATTGCTAACGTATTAAAAACAATAATACAGCAACGGACAGCAAAAAATAAGTTATCTGAATCTTTCATCTAGTAACCTTTTTTAATAATTCAATCAATAAATAAACTATAGATCACATTGAAGACAAAAATTGTATTGGACACAAGCATTATAATAGATGGCGAAATAAGCAAAAAAATTGACAATGACGAGATTAATGAAAATTATGAAATAATAATTCCTCGAGCAGTAATTGATGAATTACAATCGCAAGCCTGTAAACAAAAAGAGTATGGCACAGACGGACTGCTAGAGTTAAAAAAAATCAGAGAGAAAAGTATTGAAAAAAAAATTGATGTTAACTATGTTGGAGAAAAGCCAAGCCTTGCTGAGATAAAATTAGCAAAGAATGGAAGAATAGATGCCATAATCAACGACATAGCAAAGAATGAAAATGCCACTTTATTTACTGCTGATTATATTCAGCATCTTGTCGCAGATGCCACAGGAATTCTAAATGTTCACAAAAAAACGGAGATATCAGAAGAGTATGACATTGAGAGTTATTTTGATGAGAGAACAATGAGCGTTCATCTAATAGAGGGAATAGAGCCTTTAGCTAAAAAAGGGACACCAGGTAATTTTGTGTTAGAAAAAATCTCAAACGAGAAACTGGATAAAACCATCTTAGGTAAAGTAATAGATTTCTTATTTTCGGTAAAAAAAAATAAAAGGATATCCAATATTGAAATCGCATTTGAAGGTTGTTTTGTTATAATGTACAAGAACCTCAGAATTGTGATTACTCAACAACCGATATCAAACAAAATCGAGATCACAGCAGTGAGACCAATAAGAAAACTATCATTAAGTGATTATGATATTAGTGATGATTTAATAAACAGACTATCTAACGAGGCAGAAGGAATTCTAATAGCTGGTCCACCAGGGTCTGGAAAAAGTACATTTGCCAGCAGTATTGCTGAACACTATGTTCTAAAAAACAAATTGGTAAAAACATTGGAGTCCCCTAGGGATTTGCAGGTTCCAGATAGCGTAGTCCAATATGGCTCATTTAAGAACGGTTATGAAAGAGTTTCAGACCTCCTCCTATTAGTTAGGCCAGATTTCACCATTTTTGACGAGGTGAGAAAGATTAAAGATTTTGAGTTATTTGCAGATTTAAGATTGACGGGAATAGGCATGATAGGTGTAATTCATGCCAGTAAAGCATTAGACGCGATCCAAAGATTTATCGGTAAAATTGAGTTGGGGATGATACCCCACATAATAGATACAGTCATTTTTATTTTAGAGGGGAAAATCAAAAAAATCTATGAATTGGACCTTACCGTAAAAGTACCATCCGGAATGACCGAACAGGATTTGGCAAGGCCCATAGTGGAAATTAAAGATTTTTTTTCTAAGGAAACAGAATATGAAATATATTCCTATGGGGAAGAAAATGTCATAATTCCTTTAGAAAACATAGATAAAAAAACAGGGAATACTAATAACAAAATTAACAAGTTAGCAGAAGCGAAAATAAAAGAAATAATAAACAGGTTTGATTCCAAAGCTGAAATCAGGATTGTTTCAAACGATAGAGTCAAGATTTCAGTGAATAAGGAAGTAATCCCCAAAATAATCGGTAAAGGTGGTAGCACAATTTCAGAAATTGAGAAAAAGCTGGGAATAAGCATAGATGTAGAAGCCAAAAACCCAGAGATTGGTGATGAGATGCAGTTTAGTGTTACTGAATCAGGAGCACATATTTATTTTATAGTGGACGATAACTTGATTGGGAAAAAGATAAATTTAGTTCTGGATGATGAAATAATCTTAAGCAATCTGATTGGGAAAAAAGCAAGACTCAAGATTGACAAAAAGTCAGAAGCTGGAGGAAAGATTTTGAACGCCATATTGAGCAATAATCTCAATGCAATAAAACTTTTTGAAAGTGGATGAAAAGTTATTGTCGAAGTTAAAAGGAAATTTTAGGTGAATAAAAACCGAATATTTCTTTAAATCCATCACTTATTTCACCAAGTGTTACTTTGTTTTTTACAGCAGAGATAATATACGGCATCAAATTGACATCCGGCTTTTCTGCAGAGGAAACAAGATCAGAAATAGAGTGCTGTACTTTTATGTTATCTCTAGAATTTTTAAATTCTTTTAGTGCGTTAATTTGTTTTTTTTCAAGAAGGTGATCAATAACATTTAGTTTTGGTTCTATATCCTTGTTGTCTTTAAACTTGTTTACTCCAACAATAACTCTTTTGTCTTCATCAATTTCTTTTTTTAACTCATATGCATTTTTCCTTATTTCCTCTTGGAAAAAGTTGTTTTCAATTGCTGCTAAGGATCCCCCCATTTTTTCGATTTTATCAAGGTACAGATTTACTTTATCGATAATTTGTTCAGTCAAATACTCAATATAATAAGATCCAGCTAGAGGATCAACGGTTTTTGTAACACCAGTCTCTGATGCAATTATTTGTTGAGTTCTAAGGGCAATTTTAACTGATTCCTCAGTTGGCAGTGCTAACGCTTCGTCTCGTGAATTTGTATGCAATGACTGGCAGCCACCTAAAACAGCAGCTAAAGCCTCAGTGGTAACTCTGACAACATTGTTGTCAACTTGCTGGGCCGTTAAAGATTCGCCACTTGTTTGAACATGAAATCTCAAATGAAGTGATTTTGGATCCTGAGCATTGAATTTTTCTTTTAAAATTTTTGAATAGATGACCCTTGCCGCCCTGAACTTTGCAATTTCTTCAAAAAATTCCATTGTACAGCAGAAAAAAAACGAAAGTCTGGGAGCAAAGTCATCGATTTTTAGGCCCTTGTTAATGCATGTGTTGATATATTCTATAGCGTTTGCAAAAGTAAACGCAAGTTCCTGAATTGCATTAGATCCGGCTTCCCGAATGTGGTATCCAGAAATACTTATTGGATACCATTGGGGTACATGAACTGAACAGTGTTGTATCATATCGCCAATTAATCTCAAAGATGGCCTGGGTGGATAGATATATGTATTTCGTGCAATGTATTCTTTTAAGATGTCATTCTGAGTAGTGCCCCTTAATTGAGAAGGGGAAACACCTTGGGATTCGGCTGCAGAAATATATAAAGAAAGTAGTATAGATGCAGTTGCATTTATAGTCATTGAAGTGCTTACTTTATCTAAAGGAATATCTTTAAAACAAGTTAGCATGTCATTAATAGAACTTATTGGAACTCCCGTTCTACCGACTTCACCTTCAGATTGTGGGTTATCAGAGTCCCTGCCGGTTTGAGTTGGCAAATCAAATGCCAATGATAAACCGGTCTGTCCGTGATCTAGCAAAAATTTAAATCTTTTGTTGGTTTCTTCCGCGCTACCAAAACCACTGTATTGCCGCATAGTCCATAGGCGTTCCCTATACATAGTAGGATAAATTCCTCTCAAAAAAGGATAAGTACCAGGATGGGATTCGTTTTCATTTTTCAAATCGTCTTTTACAAAGAATTGTTTTACAGAGATACCAGAGTCGGTTTTAGGGGTATTCTCGTTCATACTCTACTACCTATTTATTTGAAAATATTAATAAAGATAATTCTTCAGCCACCGTGTAAGGATCTTTAATTTTTTTTAGCATCGAGTCAAGTAAATCGTTAATTTCTTGACTCCTGCTCGTGAAAAGCTCCAGTGTTTTTTGTTTACCTTTTTCTAAAACCATTTCCTTTAACTCATCTCGAAGAATTTGTTTTTGTTTTTGTTTTTGTTTTAAAACCCACTCATCATTTTTTATCATACTATTAATTTTCAAGCATAGTTCCTGTAATCCTTCACCTGTTTTGGTCGAAGTTTTTACAATCAAAGGCTTTCTAGGAGTTTCTCCAATTAAATCTAACAATGATAAATATAATGTGCCAGATCCTTCCATATCGGATTTGTTAACTATGTATATGTCGCCTATTTCAGTTAGCCCTGCTTTTACTGCCTGAACAGAATCGCCAGTATTTGGATTAAATACAACCGTTGTTAAATTAACAACTTTTGAAATCTCAACCTCTAATTGACCGGCCCCTACGCTTTCAACCAATATAAGGGTAAATCCAGCGGCATCAAGAATCCTAATCGCATTCCTTAATGATTTTGAGATACCACCCATTGTTCCTCTGGAGCCAAAGCTTCTCATGAATACTTCTTCGTCATCCATAGTTGATTGCATCCTAACCCTGTCCCCTAGGATTGCACCCCCCGTAATAGGACTAGTAGGATCTACTGCCAATATGGCGATCTTGTATCCCATGCTTTTAAAATATGGGATTAGTTTTCCAATTAAGGTACTTTTGCCTGCACCACCCGGACCAGTAAATCCGATTGTAATAGCACTGCCTGTTTTGTTGTATATTTTTTTTAAAATCTCATAAGATTTAGGGTCGTTATCATCTATTATGGAAATAGAACGAGCAATAGATCTTTTATCTCCTAAAAGTATGTTATCAACAATATCCATCCACACAAATAAAGACACCCAGGAGATAAATTATTTTGCAATATTCAGACAAACACCATTTTAACTTCGAAACAAATCCTGAGATTTTTCCCTAAAAATAGATTTTATTGAAACGCCTGCATCACCTAAATCTAATGGCTGGTATTCATATCCTCTTATAATGGCAGCTGGAACTTCCAGGGTTTTTCCCATTACAAGTTCTGCAGCAGATGCTAATTCATCTACAATTGCTATTTCGGTTACCTTTAAAACTTTACCAAATGTATCAGTCATCCCAATATAGCTTTTTATTGGGCAAATTCCAGCAACACCAATGGCAACATTGGTTTGACCTTTTCTAAATGGACGACCAAAGGTATCTGAAATTATTACTGAAACATTTTTTTTAAGCTCATGGTGAATATAATTTTTAATTTTTCTTGCGGATTCATCTGGGTCTTCAGGTAATAGTAAAACAGCATCAGAGTCAACAGAAACATTGCTCTGATCTATTCCAGCATTTGCACAAATAAAACCATGTTTTGTCTCTACTATTAAATTTTTGTTTGTCACTTTGACTATATCTATCGATTCCCTGAGAATTAATTCTATTAGACGGGGATCTTTTTCGTGAATGGCAGATACACCTAACGCCTCCTTTGACGGGACAACATTATCCAAATAGCATATTCGGCCTTCAGATTTAGAAATTATTTTTTGAGCAATTACAATAATATCATCATCTTTAATTTGAAGACTATCCGAATTCACCGACTCAAGAATCAGGCTAGCAACATTGTCATTTTTTTCAACATTTTTATTTATTTTTAGTGGAATGATTGTTATTGTTAAAGAATCAACACCCACCTTCATAGTTTATTTGTTTTAACTTATTTTCGAATCGGTCTACAAAGATAGGAATCAACTCTGCCAAGTTTTTATTATCGATAACAAAACTAGCTTTTTTTCTCACTATGTCAACAGGACAGAATCCAACAGTAAAAGAAGACAGATTGAAAAGTTTCAAATCATTTGCTCCATCTACAACAACAACAACCTCATCTTTGGTAAAGCCATTCTCGTCAATAAAGGATTTTACGGATAGGGATTTATCTGAAGTAACGGTAATATCGACACCCTCCAGTTTGTTATTGTTGAAAATGAGCTTGTTTGAATAGATTTTATCTAATTCCAACTCTTTAACTAATCTGTCAGTAATTATTGTGAATCCACCAGATACCGCAACCATTTTCCACCCGGATTTTTTTAAAAATGAGCAAAGTTGCTTTGCTCCAGGCATAATCTCAAGATTTTGAGCTATTTCATACGCATCATTATACTCTATGCCTTGTAAAGCATGGACCCGTTGTTTAAGTCCTTCTTCCCAATCAATTTCGCCGCGAATTCCTTTATTAGTGATATCCCATATCTCTTTTTCTTTTTCAGGTCCCATTAACTTGGCTAATACCGGAAGATATTCAGCATTCAATAAAACTCCTTCTACATCAAATATTACAAGCATAGGACAAACTTTTCTCCATTAATTTACATAATATTAAGCTATTGAAGCAAAAACCTTTCAATATGTCACTTATATTAATGTGTAAGAAATGATATGAAAAAACAATGATGTTGATGGCTAAAACAGTAATAACAATAAAATGCAATACATATAAAAAATAATTTATAATTATGATTTTTTAGTCTATTTTGTACAGATACCAATAATTATAAATAAATTAATGAAATTTCCTGGAGTAAGAATTTGCCATAAAGGTAATAATTGCTTTATTTTCTAATTAAGATTCAGTTTTTCAACCTAAATTTCAGGATAGGTAATTAGTATAATCTTCATTAAGAAAGTATAGTGAAAACCCACATAAACATTTAATTAATAAAAGAGGTCTTTTATTATATGATGTCTTCCGGTTCTAATGATAATAGCAAATCCAGCATGAAAACAATTGACGTAAGGGGACTGTATTGCCCTGAGCCAGTATTTAGAACAAAAATTGAAATAGAAAAAATGATAAAAGGCGAAACGCTCCGAATTGTATCCGACGATCCAGATTCAGAGGAAGATATTTCAAGGTGGGTTAATCGTAATGGGCATGAGTTAATCTCACTAAATAAAAATAACACGGATTTAGAGTTTACAATTAAAAAGGCAAAATGAACAAAATGACCTCAACAACTTTTGCAGAGTCCAATAAAAATAAAATACTCGATAGGATTGGTAATACGCCCTTAATAGAACTTAAAAGTTTTTCATCCGATAAAATAAAAATATTTGCGAAATTGGAATGGTATAATCCTTTTGGTTCCGTAAAAGATAGAGCATCCTATTGGATGATTAAAAACGCAGAAGATAAAAAATTATTAAAAAGAGATAAAAGTATAATCATTGAACCCACCTCAGGGAATACTGGAATTGCGTTAACTGGAATAGCCTCAAACTTGGGCTACAAGGTAGAAATAGTTATTCCAGAAAAAGTAAGTGAGGAAACAAAAAACATCTTAAGGAAATTAGGAGCAACATTGCATGAAACTAGTGACGACTTGTGTCCAAGAGTTGGAGCAGGAACGGATCAAAGCATTGCACTAGCGTATGCAATTTCAAAACCTCGTCCAGATATTTACTATATGCCTAACCAATATGAAAACGACTCAAATTTTCTTTCCCATTATCAAAGTACAGGTCCAGAAATTTGGGAGCAAACTCAAGGAAAAGTAACCCATTTTTTTACAGGATGTGGAACAGGTGGTACAATCACCGGTATTGGAACATATCTAAAAGAAAAGGATAACAAAGTGAAAGTAATAGCTATTCAGGCTCAACAAAACCATTTATTGCAGGGGTTAAGGAATTTTGAAGAATCGTCTAAACCCGAACTCTTTTTGCGAAGAGAAAAAGTAATTGATGATTGGTATACTGCAACCAATGAAAAATCATTTCAAATGGTAAAAGAGCTCAGAGAAAAAGAGAATATACTGGTAGGGCCTTCCTCAGGCGCTGTAATGGCATCAATGATGGATTATGTAAAAGACATGGATGAAGGTGTATTTGTAGGTATATTTGCTGACGATGGAAGGAAATTCAAGAGCCTTTATCTTCAGCAAAACTTGTTTACTGAACAGGAGTACATTAAATACTTAAACAATTGCATTATGTTGCCATCTCTGGTCTACTAATAAATTTGCATATTAAGACGATAAATAATTAAAGAATTAGCTTTTTTTCTCGGCCAACCATTTTTCGATATCTAATGCAGCCATACAGCCAAATCCTGCAGCAGTAATAGCCTGCCTATACCTGTGATCGTGTACATCACCAGAAGCAAAAACACCTTCAACATTTGTTTGTGTGTAGTTATTGACGATAACGTATCCTTTGTCATCCATATCTATTTGACCTTTAAATATGGAGGTATTTGGTTCATGGCCTATGGCTACGAACAGGCCACCAACATTTATTTTTTTTTCCTCACCGTTTTTATTATCTTTGACGATGATTGACGATATTTTCTTATCCCCTTTTATATCCACTACACTAGAATTCCAAACAAACTCTATCTTGGGGTTTTCAAAAGCTCTTTCTTGCAAAATTTTGCTTGCTCTTAAATAATCTCTTCTATGTATTATTTTAACGGATTTTCCAAATTTGGTTAAAAAACTAGCTTCTTCCAAAGCCGTGTCTCCACCACCCACAACTACAATTTGTTGATCTTTAAAGAAAGGTCCATCACAAGTAGCACAATAAGAAATACCCCTTCCTGCAAATGCTTGCTCGGGTTCTATGCCAAGTTTCCTTGGGGTAGCACCAGTACTAATCAATACGCTTTCCGCAGTATACATTAACGATTCAGTATAAATCTCAAAAGGTCTTACATTAAAATTAACTTTTTTAACTTCATCAGTTATCATCACTGTTCCAAATCGCTCAGACTGTTGTTTCATATTTATCATTAATTCCGGGCCAAATATTCCATTTGGAAATCCAGGATAATTTTCTACTTCACTTGTAGTCATCAACTGACCGCCAGGCAAGCTACCCGTAATTATTAGCGTCTTCAATTTAGCTCTAGAGGTATAGATAGAAGCTGTGTAACCTGCGGGTCCTGATCCAATTATAATAACATCAAAATGATTATTTAATTTATTATCAGAGGGGAAACTATGATCTATTTCACCTGAACCATCAGCCTGATACAACATTCTTTATCATATTACTTTATTATCATTAATTAATGTGTTATGAGTTGTTTTAGAGTTTAGCAAAAAACAGTTGATAAATATTTGTTAATACAAATTTTATTATATACAATATTTATAAAAAAAAGGAGGAAAACTAAATGAGATTAATTATTTGTGGCATGGGAGTTGTAGGTCAAAGCTTTGTTAAATTATTAATTGATAGTTCCGAGTCTTTATATAAAAAATACGGCATAAAACCAAGGATTGTGGCTTGTGCAGATAGCAATGGTGTAGCCTACTCTCAAACTGGCCTTGACCTTGAAAAATTATTAATAGTTAAAAAAAAGTATGGAACTGTTGCCAAATATTCAGAAGAAAAATTACATTTTGAAAACTATATTGAGAACATTGACGCAGAAGTATTTTTAGAACTTACACCCACAAATCTAATTTCCGGAGAACCGGGGCTATCCCACATAATTTCTGCATTGAGAACACATAAAAATGTGATTACCGTAAACAAAGGCCCGCTTGCTTTATCTTTTCCGTCATTAATAGAATTATCCGACTATAACAATGTGATGTTACGGTTTAGTGGTACAGTAGGTGGCGGAACCCCTGTACTAGAATTTGCTAAACATTGCTTAAAAGGTGACAAAATAACTTCCTTCAGTGGAATCCTAAATGGCACCACAAATTATATTTTAACCAAAATGACAGAGGGTTTTACTTTTGATGAAGCATTCAATGATGCAAAGATAAAGGGTTTTGCAGAAGCAGAATCATCCTTGGATATAGACGGCGATGATGCTGCAGCTAAACTAGTGATAATGGCAAATTGGATAATGGGTTACAAAGTATCTATGAAAGATGTTGATAAAAAAGGAATAGCAGATGTCAAACTCGATGATATCAATGATGCAATTAAAAATAGAAAAAACATAAAACTTATTGCAAAGTGTGACGATAAAAACCTTTATGTAAAACCATCCATCATATCAACAGATGATCCCATTTGTGTTAATGGAACATTGAACGCAGTTACATTTAAATCAGTACACTCAGGAGATCAAACAATTATTGGGAGAGGGGCCGGCGGGATGGAAACAGCAAGTTCTGTATTAAGGGATTTAATTGAAATAAAAGAGAGTTTTTTAAATTCTTAAAATTTAAAACAGCATTAAATAAATAAAAATATGCCGCTAATTCACCATTCCATTAAAAGCAAGACATTGTAAAAAAGGATTATTAATATGATATAATTTAAATTGAATAGATGAATAGTGAAGAAATTGAATTTACAGATAAACGAAAAACAAATGCAGCATTAAAAGATAATATTGACAGATTTACGAATTGTTCAGGAGGATTTGCAATATTCCCACATGATATTTGTATATACAATGAAGAAACAACAAGAAAAGAACATTTAGATCTTTTAAATAAGGCACTAAAAGTTTTGTGATCATATAGTTAATGCAATTTCCTAATTAAATGAAATGTCAAAATTTTTACCAATAAAAGCAGAAAATCCGATGGCATTAGCAATTCTAACACAAAAAATAAAATATAATGAATTGTATCAAATGTCAAGAAATTGCAATCAATGCATTAGAAATCATAACATCAAAAGGCTTAATTTTATTTGTTCATTCATTGGGTTAGAAGAAATGATGGACAAAAGCAATAAGTGCTCTAATTCATTTCCAATTTTAGATTTAGGTATTTAATGGCTAAATATACTGGTCAACTAATAGAAAATCGGATTTTCATCCATGATATTATTGAATCTAGAGACTTATTTAGTGAAGGATACTACGGTAAACCATTAGGTATTTCAAAACCAAAAAGTTTTGATTTCGATTCACAACTGGTCCTTGATCTCATTGAGGGATATTATCTATTTGTAAACAATAAATTAAATATCATCAAAAACAATGGAAAACAAATTTCTTTAAAAGAGATAACTAATATCTGTAAACGACAATATACTGATTTCGAAGTAAAATACATTGTTTTTGAAAATCTTAGAGATAAAGGCTATGTTGTGTCCCCAGGAATAAAATTTGGCTGCGATTTTGCAGTATATATCCACGGCCCGGGAATTGATCATGCACCATTCTTGGTAAAAGTGCTAAAACCGTCTCAAAAAATATCCGGTGTTGATATAGTTTTAGCAGGGAGACTTGCAACTACAGTAAAAAAGCAATTCATATTGGCTATTGTAGAACTAGAAGGGAAAAGCATTAAATTCATTGGGTTTGATTGGTGGAGGGCATAATAAATTTACAATTTTGATTCTTTAACGAAAACAACTTTTGCTATATCGATTATTTGGTGAATATAATATGCATATTTTATAGGCAATAGCAAATATTTATTTTACATCATTAAGGAACCTAACTATTATAAATTTGAAAAATTCATCTCTGCATGAGATAATTCTTTATTTAAATTGGTAAAATTAAGATAAATTTACCTACCTTTTATGTTTTAGTAAATCTTAAAAGGTAGATTATTCTATAAATATTCGAATTTATCTTCCTCATTCCAATAATTAAATCGCTGATGCAACCAAGGGAAAAAATTATTTTCATCATTTTCGAATTCCTTTTTAAGTATTTCCACTATTTTCTTTGACACTTCACCAGGCTTTCCATATATCTTTTTTTTATTATTGAAATTAAATCCATAATCTTCTCTTTTTTCATAAATCATTGATATAATATCTTTAAACCAATGCCTGCTAATTGGGGGGATCAACAAATTTCCCCTTGCATCAAATATAGTTTCAGGTCTGTCAGTATTTAATCGAATTGTAAAAGAGCAAACTTTAGGAAAGTATAATAACTCTTCTTGCATCGATCCAGAATCAGTAACTTCTGCCCAACATTTGCCACTATCCAAAAACTCTACAACATTACCATATTCTTTCCATAAATTCGTAATAATGAATTTTTCACGATATTTTTCTTCCAAGTTTTTTAGTTTTGAATATAGATTGTATTTGTTTAAAGCAGAAATGGTTGCATTTAGCAATATCAGAATAACTTTAAACTCAGTTTTCGTTATCAAGTCAATCAAACCCCCGATAATTGCATTAAACCTATGGAATGTCAAATTTTCCCTTCTATGTATATCCATTCGAATCCAATTACCTGATTCCAATATGGGATAAATATCAAATATGCTTTCTTTTGGCTTATTATTTCGCTTTAAATCTATTGCATCCACTACTGAATTACCTACCGTATAAATATCGTTTTCAGGATATCCCTCCCTTATTAAATGATCTCTGTTAAGGTTAGATGGAACAAAAAAAAATTTTGTACCGGATGAGCAAACCCATGTATCGATTTGTTCGGGAAATGGTTCATCTCGAGTCAAGAACCAACAATCATTAGTTAGTTGATCTAAAAAGAACTTTTCTAAAAATATCTTGTTTGGTATTTGATTAATTTTAATAGTCTTTAATATTCTTGGACTCATAGAGCGTAAACCGGCCTCGTTTTGCCCTACCTTTTGACCCAAACCAAAAACCCAAGATAATGTTGCCATCCCAGCTACTAATGTGTCACCGTGAACTATTGGCAGAATATGCTGATTAGGGTATTTATTCTTAAGATGTCGTCCAAAATTCCCAAATTTAAAAATTAAATCACTTGATTTCTCCATTAAATCCCCTCTTATATTTAGATCACAAACAATTGAGTCACTTAAGCCGAATTCTTTGATACCATAGCTTAATAAATCATCATAGTGTTGGCCTGTTGAGATCACAAAAACAGGCAGATTTTGTCTTCTGGCTTCCAATAACAGCGGAGCCTGCTTATAGAAGTCTGGTTTTGTCCCAATAACTATTGCTAAAATTTTTTTAGAATCCTTATTTTGTGAAAATACATTCGTAAGATTATTTTTGTTAATTGTAATTGGTAAAAATAGATTTTCTTTCTTAAACTCTAATTTATTACCACCATCTTTTCTCAATTTTTGATAATTAATTTCTTTTTCCAATAGAGATGACTTCCCTTTAATTCATGATCAATTAGAATCAAGTGTAGTGTTTCGTGTTTGTTTGCTTTTTCTATACTTAATCACACCAAGAAAAAATAATAATACTCCAAATACCACAAAAATTAAAGGTGTATTAGCAACCCATATAGGCAGTTCAATATGTTTTACCTGAGGTATTAGAAATGAAACATAAATCATACCCACAATAAGAATAATTCCAGAAGAAATGACTAGAAGTGATGATAATTTTGAACGTTCTCCCGATACAGCATTTGTAAAAAAAGATAAAGCCACAGCAGGACCTACAGAAAGAAAAATTATTTGAATAAATGAACTCGAAGGCTCTATAATTGTTTGAGGACCCTCGGAATTAGGTCCAATCAGAAAGGTATAGAAAGAAATTGATAAAAAAATAAATAAAACTACCAAACCTACAACGGATAAAGATAGCCATTCGTCAGTTTTTAACATCTTTTATTTTTAGTAAAAAGAATGATTATTTTAATTTTATTAAATTATTCCAATTAGGCGAGCTAATTCTTTTCTAGCTGCAGCACCCAAAACCCCAGCTGAATATTCAGGATTTGACAAATTAACATAAATTCCAAATCCCCTTTCAAGCCCAGACCATGAAGCTAAAAGTGGATAAATCTCAATATGCCAATGGAGCTGCCTACTATTCTTCTTTTCAGGAGATATATGAAATGCGATACTAAAATCAGTTTTTCCTAAAACAGCATCCATTCCTCGCATTGATGAGCAAATAACCAAAGCCAAGTCTGTAATATCTTTTTGATTTGTCTTTGAAAAAAATGTAGAGTGCCTCTTTGGACATATCCAATATTCATAATTGTAAGTAGGAGCCCAAGGTACTAGTGTAATAAAGCTATCAGTGGTAAAAAGCTGTCTTGGGCCATTAATCTCTGATTCAATCATATTGCAGGCAGGACAGATACCATTTTCATTCATCGATTGATGAAAAGTTTTAGCTTCTTTTTCAATAATTGGCGGAATAGAGGAAAATGTTGTGATACGAAAATTAGGATGATTTATTGTACTGCCACCTTTTTTCCCTCGACTCGCATGAATAGCTACGTATGTAACCCCCTTTTGACTGTACAGCCATCGTACTCTATCTTGTAAAACCAACAATAAATTCGTCCACTGGTCTATAGATAAATCAGTTAAAGATTCATTATGTTTAGGAGTGGGTATTATAATTAAGTCATACCCATAAGCTGGTTCCCTATAGAAAGGTTTGTCAGAATATTCATGGTTTGGAGTTGTTGTAACTATTGGATTTTTACATTCAAATACTCTTATAGCCCAATCATCATTTTCGTCTCCTTGAGAATCATATAACCGTTGAAGCATTCCATCTTTGACAACAAATGATAAAACCAATTGATCAGAAAATTGTTTGTTGCCAGGACAATAGGGGCATTTATTTTCATCTTTAAATTCATATGGGAAAATACTTTGATTAATGATATTTTGAAAGTTTTCATTTGTATTTGCATTATAAGGGATCAAAACAAATTTATCCTGAACGTAATAGTCTTTCCTCATTTCTGACAATTTTTCTATCTAAAACCTACACTAAAATCTTTTAAATAAATATTATGTATTTATTATTAATGATATATGCTTATTTAGATAACAAAAATGTTAAAAAAATCAAAAGTAATTGAAGTTTTATGGATTTATGAGGATTAATTAAAAATTTTATTTTTTTGCATTATTACAGTAACATTTTGATAATTAATCAATAATTAAATTAAGCAAAAAATAACAATATTTATGCCCCAATCATCAAAAGCTGAGGAAAAATGGGATTCCGTTAAAAAATATAAAATAACAAAAATGTTAAATGACTTATCAAAAATATCAGGACATGGGACAGAATTAGTAACTGTCTATATTCCTCCAAGAAGGCCCATTTATGATGTAATTGCACAATTAAGAAATGAATCAGGAACAGCATCCAACATTAAATCAGACCTTACCAAGACCCATGTTCAAGATGCCCTGAGTAAGACCATGGAACAATTAAAACTTTATAAAGAGACTCCTGAAAATGGATTAGTCATATTCTGCGGAGCAATATCGACGGGTAAAGGCATCGGAACAGAAAAAATTGAAATCTACACCATCATCCCTCCAAAACCAGTACAAATAAGTTTGTACAGATGTGATGATCATTTTTGGATAGATCATATCAAAGAGATGCTAAAAGACGATAAAGTCATTGGGATAATTTCCATAGACACCCAAGAAACAGGCTTGGGAATATTAACAGGAGAAAGGTGGCAAACTATAGAAACACTAACTTCGGGTGTAGCAGGCAAGCACAGACAAGGAGGTCAATCTGCAAGAAGATTTGAAAGATTAAGAGACAATGAGCTTAATGAATATTATCACCGTGTAGCCGATTATGCTCAAAAAATATATATAGAGGAATACCCAGTCAAAGGACTAGTAATTGGAGGCCCAGGTCCAACAAAAGATACATTTATTCGAGAGGAATATTTGGATTATAGGTTACAGAATAATATCATCTCCATACTCGATACATCATATACAGGCGATGAGGGCATAAGAGAAATAATTGACAAAGTAAATGAACAGGGTATAATGTCAGAATTTAGATCTATGGAAGAAAAGAAATTAGTTAAAAAATTCATGAGCGAAGTTTACTCAGGGAAAGGATTAGGAATATACGGTATTAATGATGTTGTTGAAAAATTAAAATCAGGTATTACTGATCTAATAATTGTAACTGACGATATAAATCTAATTAGGTTAGAATTTATTTGTAATAAATGTAATAATACATTTGATAAAATAGTAGACCATGAGCATTTGGTTGAAACTAAACAGAATTTAAATTCAAATCCATGTTCGGTTTGTTCTAGTATGGATTATCAGGTAAAAGAAAAAGATATCATTGATTATTTAGAAGAATTATCTGCATTAAGTGGGACCAGACTTGAGATAATCTCATCCAAAACAGAAGAGGGAGCGGCAATACAAAGTTTAGGAAAGATAGGTGCATTACTAAGGTTTAAACTAAGCCACTAGTTTTAGCTATTTGTCAATAACAGGGTAAAGATATTGCAAAGACCGCTCTATCACTTTATAACCAAGTATTTTGCCTATTTTTCCTTTTTTTGAATATGTTTCAGTAAATCTTGATGTACCATCATTTTTAATGTTTTTACCGGATACAAGAAGAGGGATTGGATCGTCAGTATGAGATTTTTTACTGCAAGGAGTGGAATGATCCCCTGAAATAATAAAATTTACATCCATATCTTTAAAATCATCAATTCCTTTTTCTAATGGTTTAAAGAAATATTTGTCTATTTCTTCTATATTTTTCTTTTTTCCTTTTGCATCACCGTCATGACCAAATTCATCAGGCCCTTTAATATGAACATAGAAAAAGTCATGATTTTTTATATTATCTAAAAGCGTTTTAGATTTTAGTTCGTATTCATCAGGTTCACCAGCTTTATACGATTTAATACCAAGAATTTTTGAAATGCCTATTTCGACGGGCATATCAACTAATGATGCAAAATCAAGGTTGTATTTTTCATTTATTGGTTGGACTTGGGGGTATCGATTACCCGCATCTCTCAATAGAATACAATTAATTGGCATCAAACCTTGATTTACTCTTCTAGTATTAACCGCACAGTCATTCAACAACTGAATTGTTTGATCTGAAAAAGAATTTACAATATTAGCAGAAGATTTAGAATCTTCATCACCGTATTTAGAATCAGCAACATAAAGTTCATTAGTTGGGCTAGATTTAGCTATTCCAATACCATCGATTTTATCATATGCAGGATCAGTGTTAGTTATATTTTCACCCAAAACTTTGTCTTTTTTTCTAAAACGTAATATAACCCTATGACCAATTGTAGGCTCCATAGTGATCTGAAGGTCATCAAAAATCCGGATGTTTTTATTGATCAAATTACAAATTTCTAAGGAATCCGCCCTGGAAATGATTCTTCCCGCTCTCCTATCAATTATTTTTTTATTAGTATCAATAGTGGCAAAGTTTCCTCTTAAAGCTAAATCTCCGTTTTTAAAATCTATGTTACAACCTAGACATTCTACAACGCCTCTTCCAACATAGTCTTTATCTTTAAAATTGTATCCCAACATATTAAAAACTGCAATATCTGATTGAGGAGCAATTCCTTCACCAACACTCATTACTTGCCCTGAAATTCCATTTCTTGCTATTCTATCCAAATTAGGGGTAATAGCAGATTCCAATGGAGTCAATTCGTTTAGGTCCGGATGAGGAAGATCACCTATTCCATCTAATAAAACATAAATAATTTTATTGTCCAATCTATCTTTTATTAGAATTGCCAAATTTAATTTTAATGAAACAATAACTTTCCATATTAAAGAAAAAGTACATAGCAGATACAAAATTAATATTATAACGAAAAATAAATTAAATAGTGATAGAATATAAGGTAATTCTAGATAAGAACAACGAAATACTATTAGAAAACAATAAAACTAAAATATACTTAGACCCTATTCACATAGTAGATGAAGATTATGTCTTTATTTCTCATGCCCATACAGATCATCTCTTAAATAAAGCACATCTAAAAAAATTCAATTTAAATAACAAGATTATTAGTTCTAATGAAACATCGGTAATTGCAAATATCAGAGGATACAATATAAGCAATAATTTAGAACCATATGAAGACATTCAATTGATAGACAATGGCCATATTCTAGGATCAAAAGGATTGCTATTCAACAAAAAAGTTTTTTATACCGGAGACCTTTCTACCAGAAAGAGGGCTTTTCTAAATAAGCCCGAAATACCAAAGGTAGAAACATTAATTATTGAGTCAACTTTTGGTAAACCAGAATACAAATTTCCCCCCCTTGATAAAATAATATACCAAGTAAATTCATTGATTTCTGAAATGTACTCAAGAGGAATTCCGGTGATATTGATGGGATATTCGTTAGGTAAAGCTCAAATTCTCACCGCATTGTTTGGTGCATGGAAGCCACTTATAGTACACGATAATATCTATCAATTCAATAATATATATAAAAATTTTGGCATAGTATTAGAAGAATCAATATCTTTATCACGTGCAAAAGAAAAAAACATGTTGGACAAAAAACCATGGGTATTAATTTATCCATTAATTAGCGGCAAGCACACCTCTATCAACTATTTAAAAGAAAAGTATGGTGCAGTTACCATAGGATTTAGTGGTTGGGCAGTCAACAAAAATTATTGTCACATCATGAATTTGGATTATGTCTTTCCATTTAGCGACCATTGTGATTTTGACGAACTATTGGAAGTTATAAAGAAAAGCAGGCCCGAAAAGATTTTTACTGTGCATGGATTTCAAGTTGAGTTTGCGAAACATCTCAATCATTTAGGATATAATGCGGAACCTGTGAATAAATTAAAAGGAAGAAAAACAAAAGAATTAAAAACATATAAAAATAAAACGTTGGACAGTTTTTTTTAAAGACCTTTACTTCTCTAAATCTCTAAAATACGGCACTACTTTGTTTCCAAATGTCTCTATATTCTTATACAAACCCTCTCCCCAAAATCTAATTATAAAGTGGTTAGTTCCCGACTTTATGAACCTCTCTAGCATTTCTATAACATCATCAGGACTTCCCACCCCAATTGCAGATCTAGCAACATCATCCGGAATATTAATAGATGCTTTTTTCATTTGTTCCATTAATTCGGGTTTATTCATAGCATATTCTGTGAAATATTTTCGAAAATCAAATTCTGAATCTTGTTGAATGTTATGGACTCTTAAAAGTTCGGGTTTATACAAACTAACTTTCACAGCATTCTTCATTTTTTCCCAAGCTCCTTCACCATCTTCGGTTAAATAGACATCCACATCATTTGCGAATTCAAAATTAGAAATATCCCTTCCCAATCTTTTGGCATGGTCTTTAATAACATTTGCATGGTGTTCAAATAACTCTGGAGTGTAACCTATGGGAATCCACCCGTCGCCATATATTGCACAGAGCTCTAATGTTTTTGGAGCACCAGCAGCAATATATACAGGAGGCCTTGGCTTTCGAATTGGTTTTGCTTGCAAACAAGCCTCAATTAAATTATAATATTTTCCAGTGTAATTTACTTTATTATTTGGGTTCGACTCAAATAATTTTTCAATGACCTCCAATTGTTCTTTGAATTTTGTAACTGGTTTACTAAACTCAATACCAAAATCTATGACATTTTGAGCTTCCCCAGCCCCGATACCTAATATTCCCCTACCTTTTGTTATTCTATCAAGAGTAACTGTAGATAATGCAATGGTAGAAGGATGTCTTCTTATTGCATCGGTTACACAAGTTCCTAATTCCACTTTATTTGTAACTGCGCCAATAGCACCCAACATTAGCCACGCATCATTTACTACTGCATTTTTCCATTGAGGCACATTTGTATGATCCATTGCCCATATAGAGTCAAAATTGGTTCTATCAGCAACCTGTGCGGCAGTAATAACCTGTGTCTCATCCAAGCCAAGCCTTGCAACATTTAAACCAAATGTCAAACCAAATTTAATTCTCATCCTAATAATACCTCCACCTCAGAAATAGTATTAACAAATCCGTAATTATGCATATCTATGGTATCTCTGAAATAATCTTGTTTTTATAAGTTTTTTTTTATAAGTGATGATATATGTTTTTTATTTGAGAATAATTAGATATTTTTTTAAAATACAATTAATATAAGAGAATTATTTCTTCATATTTATTAAAATGAATCAGGATAACAAAACAGTGCTTGTTACGGGTAGTGGAACTGGAATAGGTCAGGCAATAGCAAGAAAATTTGCAAAGCTAGGATACAATATAATAATATTAGGCAGAAGAAAAGAACCGCTATTAGAAGCTTCCAAAATTTTAAACGAAATCATAAAGAAAGAAGGATTTGAATCCAAAGTTAAATATTATTCTGGTATAGATGTGGCAGATGAGAATGGAGTCAATATTCTTTTTGATAATATAAAATCAGAATTCGGAAAAATCGATATCATTGTAAATAATGCAGGAGTTTCTGGGCCTGTTAAAATCTTTACCAATTCAAGTTATTTGGATTTTAAAGAGTGTGTATCAATCCACCTCACAGGCACCTTTTGGACGAGTATAAAAAGCCTAGAAACACTAAAAACAAATGGTAAAATAATTACAATAACCACCTTTTTCACAGAAGAAAACAAATTTGAACAAAGACCATACCGGTTTCGGACACCTTATACAGCCGCTCAAGGGGCAAAGAACAGATTAACAGAAGCACTAGCATGGGAGCTAAACTCAAAGGGAATAAAATCCATAGGGACAAATCCAGGCCCGGTACATTCTGACAGAATATACAAGACAGTATATCCAAAAGCTGCTGCAGAGTTCTTAAGAATTGGCGGATTTAAAAGATTAACCAGTAAACAGATAGAGTATGCTACTAATTCTCTGCTCCCATTTTTAGGCGAGAATCAAGATATTATTGAAAATGAAGTAGCGAAAGTAGCAGAGAACATCATTAAAGAAGGAAATGAGTCAAATCAAAGGTTAGAAGAATATAAAGAATCAATACTAAATCTTTTAGAAAAAGTACAGGAAATTGCAGAGAAGGTTCAACATAACACAAAAAAAATGATTGTAGATAATGAATTTTTATCTCAAGAAGATGTTGCCGAAATGGTATTTCACTTATCTTCAGAATCCATAAGTAAATTAATAAATGGCAAGATCATCCCCAATGATCGAGTATTCTATCCCGTAAAACCCATAGTGAATAGGAACATTGATGTAGACCACAATTTATCTTTGGACGGAGAAACAATACTAATCACCTCAACAGCAGACGATGAAAGCACATTATCCACAATAAAAAAAATTGCCAACAGAATTAACACGACAAAAGTAAAACAGACCATAATACTAACCAACAAAAATGATAACTTTGAAAATACTAACGAATTCTTTAAAGAACTCCATCATCACAGCATAGATTTTGAAAATGAAGATGCATTGAAAAGGATATTCAATACAATTGAAACTCGGTTTGGAAAAATTAATTCAACCATTCACTTTACAGGCAATTATGACTATAATAGAGATATAACGACTATTTCAAGGTATGAGTGGGATAAGCTTGTAAATAATTTTATCAATATCCCCCATCTCATTATACGTGAATCAGTCCTATCCATGGCTACACACGAAGCATTTGAGGATCCAAATAAATTTAATGGGTCTTTAGGTAACATAATTCTAATAGGTCCGGATTCACCAGTTGGACAAAAAACCGAAGGGAAAATTCGTGCTAGATCTGAGATATTCAGGGGCGCTTTAAGGCCATACGTAACAACTGCAAATCAGGAATTACATGATGTTCTGAAATCAAAAATTAATTTAACCCTAATTCTGCAAGGTAATATTGATGGCGAGGTACCAGACTATGATAAATTAGAAAGTACAATAATTAACCTTTGTTCGCAAAAAGAATTAAAAAACAATTCGATTCTATACACTAATGAATAAAAAAATATTCAATGATGTTTTGAGTGTATGGGGTGTTTTTTTTCATACATTGAACTCCAAATACCAAGTCCCAAAGTTGCAACCCCAATAGCTATTATAACGAAATCAACAGGTATGATTAATGCCCAAACAGGGTTCAGTAATCCCCCAATCAAAAAAAGGACCCCTAATCCCATTATTGCAATACCGGCTATCATTTCAGCACCAATGCTTAGCATAAGTCTAAAATTTATGTTGCATTATAAAAACTATTAGATTATATAAAAAAAACTATAGGGTAAGTTATGAGACTAGCATGTTTGTTTTCTGGGGGAAAAGATAGTACATTCTCTTTGTACAAATCGTTAATGAACGGTCATGAAGTACCATGTCTGATATCCCTCCACCCTTTTAATGATGAAAGCATGTTATACCATTTTCCTAATAACACCCTATTTAAAAAAATATCAGAAGCTGTTGAAATCCCAATTATTGAAAAATATTGCTACGACATAAAAAAAGAACACGAGATAGGCGAATTACGTTTGTCAGTAAAACAAGCAATAGACCAGTATTCTATAAAAGGTTTGATTCATGGAACTATTTCAAGTAGGTTTCAACTTAATGTATTTGAAGAAATTAGTAATAATCTTAATTTAAAATTATATTCGCCCATTTGGGGTATTGAACCTTTTCAATATTATAATGATCTAATTGATTCTGATTTTGAAATTATAATTACCAGAGTAGCAGCACAAGGATTAGATGAAAAATGGTTAGGAAGAACAATAGATAGAAAAAATTATGAAATGCTAAAAAAATACAGTAAAAAATTTAAGTTTAATATAACTTTTGAAGGTGGGGAAGCCGAAACCATGGTATTGGATTGCCCAATATATAAGAAGAGGATCAAAATAGCAAAGTATAGTTTAAAATGGGATGGCATAAGGGGAACATTTGAAATATCAGAAGTTGATTTAATAACAAAGTAGTAATAATAATGCTCGACAATTTAAAAGACAACCTACGCTCTGCATTAAAAAAAATTGTAGGCGCTTCAGATATAAATGAGGATTTAATCAATGAACTTTGTAAAGATCTGCAAAGGGCATTGCTATCATCTGATGTGAATGTTAAACTTGTAATAGAGATCACAAAAAACCTCAAGGAAAGAGCTCTCAAAGAGAATCCTCCTAAAGGATTAACAAAAAAAGATCATATAATTTCCATTTTGTATGGAGAATTATCTCGATTATTAGGATATAGTGGGGAATCAATAAAAAATATTGATAAAAAAAGAATTGACGAAAAAATAATTAACTTTCATCCAGATAGACAAAATACTATTCTAATGCTTGGTATTCAAGGTAGTGGCAAAACTACAGTTGTTGCAAAATTGGCGAGATGGTTAACTAAACACGGTTACAGAGTAGGTGTAATAGGAGCTGATACTTGGAGACCCGGAGCATTAACACAACTGAAGATGAACTGCAGTAAAATTAATTCAATTGTGTATGGCGAAGAAGGAAATAAAAACGCTCTTGAGATAGTAAAAAACGGATTAGCTTTCTTTAAAGCGGAAGCAATTGACATAATAATTATCGATACAGCAGGAAGACACAAAGAAGAACAAAGCTTATTGGAGGAAATGAGGTCGATGCATTCGATTGTAACTCCGGACCATGTTTTTTTAATAATAGATGGAACTATCGGTCAGCAGGCATTCAATCAAGCAAAAATCTTTCATGAAAATGCAAAAATTAGTGGAATAATTATCACGAAGCTTGATGGAACTGCTAAAGGAGGTGGAGCCATCGCCGCTTCTGCAGCTACAGGTGCAAAAGTGCTTTTCATTGGAACAGGAGAAAGAATAGATGATTTAGAACAATTTTCACCCACCAGTTTTGTTGGTAGATTACTAGGTATGGGAGATATTAAAGCTCTTTTAGAAATGGCCAGAAGCTTGGAGATTCAGTCTGATGAAAATCAATCTAAAAGACTTTTAAGTGGAAAAATGACTATTGAAGATTTCTATGCACAAATGGAAAATATGGGAAAAATGGGATTTAGAAATGTAATAGAAAATTTACCAGGTCTCTCCAATTTTGTTAAAGACGATCATTTAGATGTACTTCAAGAAAAAATGGAAAAATGGAGATTCATAATACAATCTTTTACCAAAGAAGAAAAGAAGAGTCCAGATTCAATAAATGAGTCACGAAGAAAGAGAATAGCAAGGGGTTCTGGAGTAATGGAACACGATGTTAAAGATCTTATCAAACAATACAATAATTCTAAAACTATGATGAAACAAGCTAAAGGTAGACAAATGCAAGGATTATTAAGGAGATTTGGTCTTGGTTAAAAACTATGGAAAAAGCATCATTCAAAACAAAATAGATAATAATTGCAACTTTACTAAACACAATATACTCATTTGCAAGTATTGTAATGAAAGAAATTTCAGGTTTGTAAAAAAAAATGTTACTAGATTTAGAACCTCTGTTAACATAATCAGATCCGGAAAAAACGAATGCCATATTTGCAATAACCTTTTCCAAAAGACAATTTATGCTATTCAAAATGATATAACAAATTCACAATATTTTATCAAAGACAACCAAGAAAAAAAAATAGATATAGGCACTAGTCTGCCATTATTCTTATTTGAAAAAGAAGACAACTTGAGATCTTTGTTCAAAATTAAGGGTCTACCCAATATTAAGAATCAGTATAATAACATACTTAGATCAGAAATTATGAAAGAAACTGGATGTTCAATTGATCACTTAAATCCAGATATTAGAATACAAGTGTTTATAGACAGCCAGTTTAATTACGATATAAAATATAAAACTAGATCACTATTGCTTTTAGGAAAATATAACAAATATCAAAGAGGACTCGGTCAGAGAATTAATTTTAATAACCTCAATAATAAGAAAAAAATTCATGAGGAAAGATCACATTCACATTTTACAATTGAAGATATAATATTAGAATATCTATATGTTCAAACAGGTTCTAAGAATATAAAAATAGCATGGTCTGGGAGTGAAGACAAAAATAGTCTTGTTTTAGGAAATGGGAGACCTTTTATCGTAAAAATAGATAGCCCCCAGTTTAGAAATATTAAAAAAATATTGGATATAAAGGACAAATTAAGGTTAATTTTTAAAGAAATTCAAATGGAAGATATAAATAAGTATTATCAATATAAAATTCAAATCAATACTTTAATAAATATCATTGAAGACAACCTTGATAAGGTTGATTTGGAAGAAAACATATCAAAATTAATAGGGGATATTAGATTTCAAATCAATAATAAAACCATAAAAAAAAAAATATACTCATCAAGTTATAAAATAATAGACGACAAAAATTTTGAAATGAAGTTGCTCTTAGATAATGGCATCCCAATAAAACAGCTAATAGGAGGTAAAGAATTCATTGAACCATGTTTATCCAATTTAATTAATAAAAAATGTGAATGCTTATTTTTTGATATAGACGAAGTTATACTCAATTTTAAAGATGGCAATCACCTATGAAAAAAATTGATCCCTTATTCAAAGTAAAACTAGCTCTAGAGGGCAAATTAATTGATGACTACATATTCAATTTGATATCAAAAAGAAAAACAATAGTTGAGGAGGGGATTATCAGAATAAAAAAGTTAACTGAAATAGAATTCCCTCAGTATTTTATTGAACCTAGTTTACTCATAGCAACTTCACCGTTAGAATTTGAACAATTTTCAATAATATATGCAAGAACTATACCAATTTGTAATAAAGAAAATAAGATAGAAATCTTTATCCAATTGTTTGCGCCTTTAATTATCTATGGTCTAAGAGGTACAATACACTCCGTAATAGCACATGAATTCTTACATTACCTTGATCTATTAAATAAAATAATAAATGTGGATATCACTTCTGATACTCAAAATAATACGCTATTTGAAAATATTTTCTCAGACAATGAAAAACTTTTTAATTATAATAGAGTTTTCAAAAAGGATAAATATTTAACGAAAATCATCACTAATAAATTTGAATATGGGTTTAATGATGAAAGATTAAACAATAAATCTATAAAATCATGGATTCAAAAAAAACTACCAATCGAGAAATTACCAATCGAGAAGAATTATACAAAGATATCATTTTCTTCTTTGGTAAATACTGAAATAGAAGAAGAGATTAAAAAAAAGATTGAAAAGCTTTTATGAAGATATCATTTATAATTAAGATATAGATATATTATTTTGATTTTTTATTATGTTCTTTTTTGAATTCTGTGTATCCACATCTTCCACAAGTATATCTATCTTTATGGTCCGCCATAAAAATTCCCTTTCCACACCGTGGACATTCTCTTTTTGCCCTGTCAACTGAACTTTCATTTACCTTATAGAATTTGTATACACTTACTTGTCCTTTAGAATCTTTTGCCATTTTTATTATCTCAACCTTTGATTATTCCTATATTTTTTGTTTTATTTCTTTCTAGATTTTGCTTCTGCAGCTGCAGCCTGTTTAGCTTTTAATTTTATAGATTTCTCCTCATCAATTATTTTTTTACGTTCGTCTTTAGACATGGACCTAAGGAAAAGATAACGGGGGATTTGTTTTTTTGCCTCATTAATATCCTCATAATAATATATTAATGTTAAAATATCAGGATTACCAAATTCGCTTTTGATAGACACTGGCAATAAATTATTTTTGTCTATTTTTAATTTATTTGCAATCAATTCGGTTGCATCTTGTCTTTTGATTGACCCAAATGCATTTTTAATTACAGATTTAATTTCACGTCTTTTTAAAAGCACGTTATTATTATCTTCCAACAGTACAACTTCTAAACTCAAACTATGTATAGTCGTAAAACAAACAATATATAGATTTCTAAAATTGATTTTTATGTAATGATAAGTATTATTTGAAATTGTTTGAAATCTATTAAATTGTTTGCAATAGACATTGATGGCACTATAACTATTAATGGAGAGGGAATGGTTAATTTAGAGATATTATCTAAATTAAGATACCTTATAAAACTAGGCTATAAAATTGTGTATGTTACAGGAAGGTCATCTGTAGAGGCTTTTATTTTGTCAGTATTTGGCGGTACAACTAAAGTATCAGTTGGTGAAAATGGAGGAGTAATTACCAAATCACCCACAAATCATATACTTTTAGCAGACAAAGAAAAGTGTATGAAAGGATATCATCTCCTTGCAAAAGAGTTTGACGATATTGAAATCAAACAAGTATTTCCCCGAATGACTGAAGTTGTCTTAACAAGGACATTTGATATTGATAAAGGCAATAGGATATTAAAAGACAATAACATGGATCTAGTATTAGTTGACAGCAATTATGCATACCATATTAATGAAAAAAAGATAAACAAAGCTTATGGGCTTGGATATGTATTAAACATGCTAAAAATAAACCCGTCTGAGGTTGTTGCCATAGGAGATAGTGAAACAGATATACCTATGTTTGAATTATGCGAAAATAGCGTTTCATTTGAAAGTTCTAACTATAAAGTAAAAGAAAAGGCAAGATATATTGTAGATGGAAAAAATGGAGAAGGTCTAATAAATGCATTGGATTTAACCATCAGAAAAAAAACATTTGATTGAAAATGGTATTTGAAAACATTAAAAGTGAAATTGAAAATTGGATGAAAAAAGTATTATTGCATTACGACATTAATGAAAAGGACATTAATATTGAAATTACTGAACCCCCTCTGAAAGAGTATGGCGATTTTTCATGCAACTTAGCATTCATGTTATCTAAAATTCTTAAAAAAAATCCTTTTGAAATAGCAAAAGATATAGTAAATAATATCCTACCCAATTTCAAAGATAAAGATAACGAAAAATCACTAATTGAAACTGTATCCGTTGAAAAACCAGGTTTTATCAATTTTGCCCTAGACATAAAAAAATTTTTAAAGATTTTCTTTTCAAACATGCCATCAATAACACAGATGCCAAAATATGGCAATATTCAAGAATTAATACTAATTGAACATACAAGTGTAAATCCAAATAAAGCTTTACATGTAGGTCACATAAGAAACGCAGTAATAGGAGATTGTTTGTATAGACTACTTTTATCAACTGGTCATAATGTAAAGGTTTTGAACTATGTTGACGATTCAGGTCTTCAAGTTGCAGATATTATAGTCGCATTCAAATACACAGAAATTCCATTTGGAGAAGAGAACATTGACGGAACTACAAAAAAATTTGATCATTACTGTGGAAATTATGTTTATGTTAAAATCAATGAGATGTATTCCACCCGACCGGATTTAGAGATAAAAAGAAAGATTATTTTAAAGGAATTGGAAAATCCCAATACTGAAGTATCAAATTTCACCCAACAAATTGTGAAAAGAGTACTAAGAGATCAGCTTAAAACTTGTTGGGATTTGAAATGTCATTATGATATAGTAAATTTTGAATCTCAAATAATTCAATCTGATTTATGGAATAAAATTTTTAAAATATTAAAGGAAAAGCAAATTATTCAGTTTGAAACTAGCGGTAAAAATATTGGATGTTGGGTTTTTAAATCAAAAACAGAAGGAGACAAAGTTCTAGTACGTAGTGATTCAACAATCACTTATTTTGCAAAAGATATTCCGTATGCAATATGGAAATTAGGCTATATTGAAAACCCTTTTGAACTTGAATTTTTTTCTCAACAATGGGATGATACTAATCTGTATCAGACAACTTTAAAAAACAGAAAAAGAAAAGAAATTTCTAATGAACATCAATTGATAAATTTTGATATAAAAAAAGTTATTACAATAATTGATTACAGACAAGAAAGATTACAATCATTACTGGTTGAAATCCTAATTAAATTAGGTATAGAAAAAACAAAATACAACTATCTTGGTTACGAACCCGTCACATTGAGTAATAAAACGGCAGAACTACTTGGTTTTAACCTAAAAAACAAAAAATCCACCCAAATGTCAGGGAGAAAAGGGATTTTTATTGAGGCAGATGATGCACTAAACTTATTGATGATTAAATCTTGCGAGGAAATAAGTAAAAGAAATGAACATCTCTCTGGAAGAGAAGTATCACAAATTGCCAAAGAAATTGCAATTTCATCAATTAGATATTATTTTGTAAAGCATGACATTGGAAAAATGATTACATTTGATATAAATGACTCTTTGAGTCTGGAAGGCGATACTGGACCCTACATCCAATATTCATATGCTAGAGGTAAAAGGATATTTAATAAAATAGATAATAAAAATTATTATTTAGATGGCATTAAATTAACAGATTTAGATTTAGATTTAGATTTAACTGAGATCGAATTGGTTAAACAGTTATGTAAATTCTCAACAACAATAAAGGAATCAGTCAACAATACAGACCCTAAACTTGTTGCAAGATTTCTTTTCACATTATCAACTTTATTTAATAATTTTTATGAAGAGTCTCCAATTTTAAAAGAAGTAGAAAATAAAAAAAGTATAAGAATTAAAATATTATATTCAACACTTTTAATCATGGAGAATTGTATGAATATAATTGGTATAACGCCATTAGAAAAAATGTGATATTAACTACATAATAAAGTAAAAAGATTAATAAACCCAAAAAAATCATTCAACTTTGTTTGATAGATATTTCTTACATTTTTGAAAGAGTGTTATTACAATTACCAGGTTTGACACCTCAATATACAACCCACCCTCTTTTTCCCGATATGGTCACTTCTGCAATTGTAGCTGCAATGATAGCTATTGGGCTAAATTACGGCATGGCAATGTTAAGAAGAAAAACTACAAACATAGAAAAAATGAAAACAGTTATGAAAGAGACAGGGGAATGGAGAAAGAAGTATACAGAAGCTATAAAAAAAAGAGATAAGGAACTTATAGAAGAATTAAAGAAAAAACAATCTCAAATGAATAAAATGAGTTTAGAACTTCAGCAGCAACAAATGAAACCCATGATGTTATACATGATACCATCTTTTATGCTATGGATTTTTGTTTTTCCATCCATTTTTGGACAGGTTGTTGCTTTATCTCCAATCACCTTTCCTTATCTTACCTGTTCTGAAGAAAATGTAAAATTGGATAATCCCACACAGATTAAAGATAATCCCAGATCATCTGAAATCAAAACAGGTCCCTGTAAGATTCCCGGTCAAATGTTTCTATGGGGATGGTTTTTACTAGTAAGTTTTGCCTTCAGCGGCATCATTGCAAAGGTTACAAACACAAACATACCGACATTCTGACAGCTATACTCAATAAAAAAATAACAAGGTAAAGAAATAGGCTCATAAGTCAAAAAATAAATCTATTTATCTTCGATAGGAGTTAAATTATTTAAATGGAAAAGATTCTTGGGAGGAAATTGTTTTCGGAGAAACCTATAGACTCTTCCCAATCAAAAGGACATAGAATAACTGAAGACGACATAAAGAAAGTTAATCTATTTAACAAAGGAGTCAATAAAATGTCTGAAGAAAAGTTTGAAGAGGCTATTAAGATTTTTGATCTAGCATTAAGAATAGACCCTCATTTTGTAGATGCAATAATTAAAAAGGGGTATTCACATTTCCATTTAAATCACTACAATATTGCAGTAACATTTTTTGATCAGGCTCTGGAAATTAACATTAACGATCCTGAAGTTTGGAATTTAAAAGGATTGGTATACTATAAATCAAAAAACTATGAAAAGGCTATAGACTGTTGTGAAAAAGCTATAGACTTAAATCCAAATGTAGCTATGGTATGGTATAATTATGCTTGTTATTTGACTTTAAGCGGAAAAATAGCAGAAGGTATGGAAGCCTTAAAAAAATCTATAGAATTAGACATATCTAATGCAAAAAAAGCTGTAAGAGATAAAGACTTTATCAATGCTCACATGGAAGATGATTATAAAAGAATTATTGAGGTGGTTATATTAGAATCCATAAGACAAGGAAATGATCATCTTGGAAAGATATTATGGGTTACAGGTTTGAGTAGGGAAGAGATACAGGATGCTACAACAAGGTTAGTAAACAAGGGTTTATTGTTTAAAAATATAAAAAAAACATTTACTGGAACAGATGAACAATATGAGCTAACACAGGCTCTCGTTGCTAAAGTCGGAATAGAAAAAAGATCATCAAAGTCATTTGAAGGAAAAAAGGAAATATTTTTCTCCACTCAACAGATAAAAGATATAAGCAAAATTTTAAATGATGCTTCAGAGCATTCCGAAAGAAATGAATTAAATCTGTTATTAAATAGTATAGACAAACTACTAAATCCTGTACTACACGGAACAGTTATTTTAGATAATTTCTTTGAGGAACATAGAGAACTAAGATTATTCAGTAGTAGACTAAAAGAAAAAGGTCAAGAGTATCTCAATTTACACAGAGAAGAAATATCGAAATTTATGTTTGAATTTGATAAAAAGATAAAGGGACAATAACAAAACACATTAATCTATTTATTTTAAACTAACTTTGTTATTTTCAATTTTTAACTTATCATTAGTAAAGAGATTAATAGCTTTCTTGTATATCTTATGCTCCTCAATTAAAATACGCTCGGATAAAACTAATTCCGTATCAGTGTCGAAAACAGGAACACATTCTTGAAGTATTATTGGCCCTGTATCAACAGCATTATCTACAAAATGCACAGTGCATCCTGAAATTTTTACACCTGCATCCAAAGCTTGTTTTTGGGCATGCAAGCCTTTGAATGATGGAAGCAAAGATGGATGTATGTTTATTATTCTATTTTTATACATATTAACTATATATGGGCTAAGTATTTTCATGAAACCAGCCAAGCACACTAATCCATTGCGGGGTTTAATATCATAAGATTTTAGAATATGGACGATCTTTTCATCAAACTCATTATTTGATAGGTTATCATTCATAATTAATTCGGTGTTAATCCCATAACGATCTTTTGCAAGATGTAATCCAATCGATTCTCTTTTATTAGATATTACTAGAACCTTATTCACATTTAAGATATATTTATTTTTTATACCGTCTAAAATAGCTATCATATTACTACCTCTACCTGAAATTAAAATTGCTAAATTTACCAATAAAAAGAAATGGACCGTTCAAAATTAATAGTTTATCGTATTTTAACTATCAATTAAATATATCAAAATCAATTTGTATAAAAAACATCATATAATAACTTAATCGATACAATAACCAAAACTATTGAAAAAATTTTTTGTAAGGTATTTGAGTGGGTTTTTGAAGATATTTTGGACCCAATTGAACCCCCTAATAATGAACCAATTGCGAGGATAAAACCAATAAAATAATTTGGATTTCCGTAATACATATAAATACTTAAACCAGACAGAGACGTAAATAACAAAGCGAATTGAGAAGTTGCAGCAGCATTATTCATGTTAAATTTATACAAGATTATTAAAGATGGAACAAAAATAATTCCACCTCCGATTCCAAAACAGCTAGATATTATTCCTGCTAAAAATGAAAAAAAAACTAGCAAAAATAATTTACCATAACATATTCTTTTTTTATTGTCAGAAATATCATATGTTGTTGATTGGAGGCCATCATTTTTTTTTATTTTCGATTTTATTATTAGATATAATGAAGTGAACATTAAAATAAAAGCGAAATAAAATTTAAATGCCGATAACGAAAAAAGATTTGAAAGTACAACACCAATAAAAGTTCCGGGTATCGAAGAAATTGAAAGAATTAGTCCTATTTTGCTAGAGATTAATTTATTACGATAATAAAAAAAAGACGAGGACAAACTTGTAGAAAAAACTGAAATAAGGCTAGTAGACGATATTTGGGAAGGAGAATAATTTAAGTGACTTAAAAATGGCGAAATAATTACACCACCACCTATACCCACTAAAGAACCAACTATTCCAGCAACTATAGAGATAAGAAAACTCATTAGGAGTTCTAAGAGCATATATAAACAACAGGTTTTTCTTATACTATAATATATATTTAAAATCTAATTGAAATAAGTCAAAGATTAAAACTCTTTGGATGATTTTTTTGCCCAAAAAAGAATTGCAATTGTACTTATTCCTGAACCAATTATTCCAGCAATCAGAGATTCTAAAAGAAATTTAGAAAACAGATTAGGAACTAAAGAGTTAAAAAAATCGATAATAGAAGGTAATACAATATATACTGATATTCCCCCTAGAAAGCCTATAATCCAAAAAATAAGAACTATTAGATATCTATTCATTGTATAAATCCCGTTTTTTCAAGTATAAAATCTATCAAAGACCTTGAATAATTAAATTTTTTCAGAATACGGACAATATTAAAGTTCCATAAATAAAGATATTAATATGATTTATGTCGTCCTTAGTATGTGTGATGCGTATTGACAGCAACAAAGAAAGAATTAAAACAAAAGGAAAATTTAGAAAGATTGAGTAATGCAACAACAACACTTGAGGCATTAACCAAAAATAGCAATATACAAAGAAACATTAGGAATATGATTAGAGAGGTTTTGATGATCTTGAAGGATGAAAAAGGAGGCAGTATTTCAGTTCGAGCTGCAAATGCAATTAGTATGTTAGATGGAGTAACTCAAAATCCCCAAATGCAATCACATATTAGAACTTCTCTTTGGCAAGTAGTTTCAGCTTTAGAAAGCATAAGAGAATAATAACAACTACAATTTAAAAAGAAATTGCTAGGAGGGGGTAGATTTAGTTGGTTTTGGAGGGGGTGGAAGTTTTTCCAATTTATGTTCAGGATTAGCCAAATAGTGCCTTGACGCACCCTCCCCACTTAGGATAATATTACAATTGATACATCTATATCTTATTGCCAAATCAGATCATTATTTAATCATCGAACATATGAAAAAACCTATCGAAATTATCTCAATTTTATTATATCTCTATTATCAGGTACACTAGACCTTATTTTTAATTTAGAATAAATTGAACTAGCAATATTTTCTGATTTTGATTTTTCCCCATGATTCACTAAAACTCTTTTTGGTTTAACCCTGGAAATAAACGACAATATTTGGTTAAAGTCACTATGGCCACTAAATCCATCGATTTTTTGTTTTGAGCATCTAACTGGAATAACTTTCATTTTTCCATTTTTATCTACCATACTAGCTTCGGATATAGTTCCATCAAGAACTCTTCTTCCCAATGTACCATTAATTTGATAAGATACAAAAATTATTTTGTTTTGGGGTTTTGGTGAAATATCTTTGAAATATTCAACGGAAGGGCCGCCTTCTAACATTCCTGAGGTAGCCATAATGATCGAAGGAGAATCATCATTAAAAACTTCATCCCGTTTACTAAGACCATTAATAGCAGTAAAATAGGATGATTGAAATGGATTTATTCCTTGAAATACAGATTTTCTTACATCATATCCTAAGTAATGAGCATAGGACATGTGAATAGCACTTGCCTCAGAGATCATACCCTCTATAAAAATAGGTGATTCTATTAACCTACCCTCACGCATTTCTTTATCTAAAACGAGCATTATTTCTTGTGCCCTGCCCACAGCCGGTACCGGAATTAATACTTTACCACCTTGTTTAAGTGTTTGATTAATACTTTCGGTAAATGTACCATAAACAGAATATTGATCTGGCATGATATCGCCACTAGAGCCATATGTGCTCTCGGTAATAACAGTTTCAACACGAGGATAATTTGATATAGCACTATCTAATAGCTGTGTTTTAGCATATTTATAATCACCAGTATATAAAATATTATGAGTACCTGCTATATTAATGTGAACTGTTGCACTTCCCATAATATGACCTGCATTGTTAAGGGTTATAGTGATATCAGGTGATATATCAGTGGGTTTGCCATAAGGGATTGGTATACAATGCTTTATTGATTCATTCACATCCCTAATTTCATATGGCAAATAGGCACCATTGCTTTTACTAAGTTTTATAGAGTCCATCTGCAAAAGAGCCATTAAAGGTAATGTAGGTTCAGTACAATATACCGGCCCATTATAACCAAATTTGTAAAGAGTGGGCAGAAAGCCTTGATGATCTATATGAGCATGACTAATAACTACCGCATCTAATTCTTCTAAATTAAAATTGAACCAATCTATTCGAGGATATGCATTATAACTTTGGTTTTCACCTGGATTTATTCCACAATCTAACATAATTTTACTTTCGGGTGTGACAACTACAAAACATGATCTTCCGACTTGCTTAACCCCACCCAAACAATACAATATAACTTCCCGGAGGTTATTATATCGATAATTAAATGGAACACTATTATTATAACTACGAACATTTTCTGCAGAATCAGGCATTACCAATTCATGTTGATGATTGTTTTCGGTATTTTGATGATCATCATGTTGTAGTAGATTATTTGGAAGTAAGCTAGGTCGAAATATTCTTTTCCCTAGCCTTTGATAAAAAATCTGCCTTTCTTTTGAAGATGATTTCAAGGTAGAATGAATATTTTTGATACTATTAGATGGAATATGGGGGGATCTTCTAGTATGCGTTATCCAGCCGGTATTCTTAGATATTTTTAAAAATATATCAGAAGTTATTGCCTCTGGTTTATTAACTTCCAATACCACTTCCCCGGTTGCATCATCACAAAAAATCACCGATACAGTTATTTCTTTGGGCAATATTTTGGTTATTTCGGCTCTAGTATCATCTTCAGAGAGACGGATAGATGGGTCAGTTCTTATTATAAATCTCTTTTTTAAAGATTTTGATAATGCGGATAAATGAAGTGATAACTCAGTTAATGAGAATTCAGGATTTCTAGTATAAAGTGCAATATTAGTTCCTTCAAATTTCGCAGAGGTTATCAGGGCCTCTGTAGGCAATGATTTCATTATTTCTTTTTCAAGCTGTGCTTCAAAATCAATGGTAATCTTGGAAGAACCATTATATTCTTTTTTGCCGAAACTAACATTAGAAATATTTTCAATCGGATTAATACTTTTTTCCATATTTTCTGTTGTCAATTTATTATTGATTCCTTAATTTAATTGGCACTTTATAAAAAAAATGCATAATTATATTTATATTACATAATCTGAATATTTATATTTTTAAAGTAATGATAATGATAAATTATCATTTATTTTTTTGCTTGGATCTATTTTGAATCATTTTTTCAGCAATATTTTTCACAATTTTATTTTTAAAAACGTTATTTTTAGCTATCATAACATATCCAGATTTAATATGAGGCCTTCTTGGATATCTAGCGCTACTATTAACTTGATCTTTTGGTATATCATACCCAAGCGAAGCTACGGCTTCAATCAATTCAGAAAGCAAAGGATCATACACTGCTAATGATTTTGGGATTTTTCTCCCTTTGTTTCTAGATAGACCCTTATTATAATAGTCCAACCATAAAATAATGCTATCATAATCCTTCATTATAACTGATATGTCATTATATTAGTATTTTAAAAGTTATGATGTTTTTAATCTTTTATTTTTTTTGTATAACAATTTTACATTCACTTACAATCGGATTGTAAATTCTTAAATTATTACACATTTCTTTAATTTTGATTTCTGCCTCATCGCTGTTTTTTGCCAATATTTCAATTATTAAAGTTTTTGCTGTTCTAACAGATATAATATCATGATAACCTTCCTTCAAAATAAGATCATTTAGTATGGTCTCGCCTTCAGGATCATTCAAAAAACTTTTATTTCCTATACTAACATTAGCTAAAAATATCCTGTTTTCAGTTTTGTTTAAATCAGTCATAATACTGTGAAATAATTTAGACATTATAAATACAAAAGCTTTTAATTACAGAATCTAATTGATTATAAATTTATGGTCATGTAGCTCAGCCTGGCAGAGCGAAGGTTTTGTAAACCTTAGGCCGCGGGTTCAAATCCCGTCATGACCTTAATTTATAAGAATTACATAATACTTCTTGATAAATTTGATAGCTTTATTTGACAGAACAAGATGTAAATCATTAGGTATAAACAACTGTCATGGAACTGTTAGGTGAGATTTTACATTTTTCAAAGAGTGGAAGGATTATTGTTAAAATGGACAAGTATAAGCCATCTATTAAACCAGGATTAAACGTATCTGATAACCAAGAAAAAAAAATAGGCAAGATATCAGAGATTCTAGGGCCGATTAAATCCCCATATGCTTCGATAATACCATTCATTCAAAAAAGAAATAAATTAACAGGAACAAAAGTGTACATTCAAGAAACTTTGAAGAAAAATTACAATACAAAGGCATATAACTCAAAGTCAAGAATAAAAAGAAACAAAAAATAGCAGGTAAAATTTATGCACAATAAATTAAATATAAATAACATCTGCCCAGAGTGCAATTCTAGCATCATACATGACAATGTAAAAGGAGAATTCATTTGTAGTGTATGTGGATATGTGATTGAAGAACAAATGGAAGATTACGGAAATGATTTATATAATAACAACGTCTACAACAAACTTAGTAACTCAAGAGCAAGCGGTTACAATAGTATCTCATATCACGATTTTGGACTTCACACAGAAATAGATCATCAAGGTAAAGACTATACAGGTAAAGGATTCAATGATCAGGCAAAAAAAACAGTAATAAATCTAAGGAAATGGAACACCATAATAAGAATTTCAAACTCAAAAGAAAGGAGATTATCGAATGTTTTAACAAAGATAAATGAAATTTCTTCTATTGCATCATTTCCTAAAGTAATTTGCGAAACTGCAGCTTTGATGTATAGGATTTATGAAAATAAATATGATACAAAAGGAAAATCATCAACATGCATGGCTGCAGCCGCATTATATTATGCCTGTAAAACATGTGGCATATTAAGATCTTTAAATGAAATTATAAAATTATGTAGTGCAAATGAAGAATATAATGAGAATCTGAAACTCTCTTCAAAATACTATAGATCGATGGTAATAGTTTGTGAAGATGATGAATATGTTAACATTTCACAAAACAAAATCATCAAGTCAAATGAAATCAATAACAAAGATAAAACTACATTTACTCACAACAGTAAACAAAAATACAATTACGGTATATCCAATACTCAAACAATAAACATAAACCAATATATTTCAAAATTAGCAAATTTATCAAATCTCGATACTAAAATTGAAAGACTTGCTCTTAATATAGCACAAAAAACCCAAAATCATCTATTATCTGATGGAAAATCACCTAATGGAATTGCAGCAGCCTATCTATATATAGCATCAATATTACTTGGGGTAAATATTTTACAAATAGACATATCAAAACTTGCAGGAGTAACAGAAGTAACAATTAGAAACCGGTGTAAAGACATTTTAACTGGTTATAGAATTATATTGAAGGTTAAACCCAATACCAACAATTTCCCATAAAGTTTCAATATTTTTAAAGATATAAATTATGAAATACCCCTCTTATCGTAATGGGCGGTAATAAAAAGAAACCTACTCAATCTAATGCATCCAAATCTCAAGAAAACAAAAACACAAATAAAGAGGATACAAAAAAATCTTCCACATCAAAACCACAACAAAAACAAAAGTTATCAGTTTTAATAGAAGAAAACCAAGGAATGAAAACAATAAGTTCAATGAAAGCTATTACAGTTCAAGGAGTTGCAAGAAATTTAGGGGTAAAGATATCTGTAGCAAATAATTTTATCAAAAATCTCGAAAATAAAAACATTATTAGAAATGTCGGAGGTTTTAGTGGCCATAAAATATATCAGAAAATAAAATAAAATAATAATACTAATTAGCTTTTTTTATAGTAAGTATATCGCCAGTTTTTGTTTTTAAAAGTTCATGTAAACTTTCATTCTTTATATATCCAATATGACTAAACTGCTGCTGATTGTGGTTATAGTCTTCTATGAAGATACAAATGCTATTTGATATTGGTGAAAAAGCTATATCACCTTTTTTAAACTTATTGAGAGGTTTTTCTGCGCCGATATCTAAATCTAATTTAACATAAAGAAATTTATTTTGGAAATTGTTTATCAGTTGGCTAATTGGTAAGTTATTAATTACCTTTTTCACAGTTAGAGGTGATAGGTATCGGATTAATTCCCCCTCTATCTTTATATCGCTATTCAAGATTATTGTTATGGGTATTCTTGATACACTAGCTATTCGATCGGACATAAAATGAGTATAAAAGTTTATAAATATGAACTTTCAGCAACATTTAATTATATAAATTAATGAATTTTGATAACAGTGGCTGTTAAAAGGACAAGAAAGAAAACAACGGTTAAAATTAATGAAGATGAAATAGAAGAAAATCAAATTTCTGACAACATTATCAATGAGAATGATAAAATCGAAGCCAAAAATAATACTACAAAAGAAAAAAGAGAATATCAAATATATGAGGTTGAAACCGAATTTAAGCTTAAAGAAATTTTTTCGAAAGATAACAAGATAATCATTGGTCCTCCCAGATTAACAAGATTTGAAAAGGCCAGAATAACAGGAGCAAGGTCATTGCAACTTTCTTTAGGAGCGCCTACTTTAATCAAAATCCCAGCCGATTTAACAGATACCATTATGATAGCTAAATATGAACTTGATAAAAAAACGCTACCTATATCAATTAGAAGAATACTACCAAATGGCTTGTTTCAAGATATCCCTATAGATTGGACCATAAAATAAATTTCAAGATAACCTCTTATTGTTTTCTTACGAATAGTATTTATTATAACTTTAAGTATGTACACTATAGTAATAACAATAAAATTGAATTAAAAATATATTAAGATGGTCTTTTAGATAATCGATATTTTTTCGTCATAAAACAAACATTTCTTTTAATATTTTAAATATTATTATAGTCATTCATAGATGAAACCTACATAGTTAGAGATGCTTTTCTGCATCCATCACAAATCTATATTTTATTGATAATTAAAGCAAATGATACCTTTTGCAATTTTATTATTCTTATATTTTATAAAAAGCGAATTAACATATTATTTAAATCAAATACCAATATATTCTAATATTTTTAATAGGAAGCTTTTCATTTAATTTTAAGAGATGCATTCGCTATAATAAAATTAATCTGCATAAAATTTAAGTATTATTCACATGAAAAATAATCGATAACACAAAAAAGAATTAAATAAATAAATATTATTTTGCCCATATACTAGGATGTTTAATTTCTATACTCCAGACAAAGCAAATGAATTTTTGCCCGAGATTAAAAGAAGATTTAATTTAATTATAGGTTATAGAAGTCAAATTGTAACAATCCAAAATGAATTAAATAATATTTCAAGCAAAGATTATTCATTTAAATTATTTTTTGAAAAAAAAATACAGCTCAACAAAACAATAACTTTATTATACAAACAAATAGAAGAAATAGAAGAATTAGGTATTTTAATTAAAAGTTTAGACGAAGGGTTGATAGATTTTCCTTCTATAAGGTTTAATGAGGAAGTATGGCTGTGTTGGAACATAGAAGAAGAAAAAATTAAATTCTGGCATGGCAAAAATGAAGGATTTATTGGAAGAAAACCATTGTCCATTAAAGGTAATTATAATGAAGATAATTTAGAGGATTTAAGATAAAAAAGGAGATCTTTTATTGAGTAATAAATTAAAAAAAATTTTGAATATGGAAAATGAAACAATTTTCATAACCATAAATACGAAATTAAACCCATTTGAGATTTTTCAAAAAATTTCCAATTATTATGATGATTTATTTATTTTTGAATCATTGGAAGGACCTAAAGAATTAATCAAGTCATCAATCATTGGTTTTGGACCAAAATACAAGATAAAATGTCTAAGTAAAAAATTATTGATATTTGATAAAGGAAAAAAAATTGAGGAAATACCGACTATTGATCCTCTGAATAAAATTAATGAATTCTTTACATCGGTTAAAAATCAGGATTACAGGTATGTTGGTGGATTGGTAGGATATACAAATTACGAGTCAATTAAATACTGGGAAAAAATCAAGGTTAAATATAACAAATACTTTCCCCTCATGGAATTTGGATTATTTACCGACGGAATAATATTTGATCATGATAAACGAAAACTAGAATACTTTTATTATGAAAAATCAAGATTACCACATATCGAGAATATTATAAATAAAACCCAAAATACAGATAGCAAAATTCAGGATTTTAAAATTCGCAATTTAAGTAGAAATGTTGAGAAAAAAGACTTTGAAAAAATGGTAAAAAAAGTTAAAGAGTATCTAAACAATGGAGATGTTTTCCAAACAGTTTTATCAAAAAAGATAGAGTTTAGTTGTAGTGGTAATCCACTATTTTTATATCAAACTCTTCGGAAAATTAACCCTTCACCATACATGTTCTATTTCAAGTTAAATAAGCGAATTCTTATTGGCTCAAGCCCGGAGATGTTACTACGAATTACAAACAAAAAAGTCGAAACATACCCAATTGCAGGTTCACGGCCTGTTTCTAAAGAAAAATATTTAACTGAAAAATATAAAGATGAAATGCTGAATGATGAAAAAGAAATAGCAGAACACACAATGTTGGTAGATTTGGCAAGAAATGATTTAGGAAAAGTTTGCAAATTTGGAACAGTAAAAACAGACGAACTCATGAGTGTAAAACAATTTAGTCATATTCAGCACATTGTTTCACATATTATAGGCGAGCTAGACAGCAAATACAGCGTATTTGATGCCTTTAAAGCAGTGTTTCCTGCAGGAACTGTTTCAGGAGCACCAAAAGTGAGATCCATGGAAATAATCAACGAATTGGAAAAAGAAAGCAGAGGACCATATGCAGGTGCAATTGGGTATTTTTCTTTTAATAAATCATGTGATTTTGCCATCACCATTAGATCAATTTTCATCAACAGGAATAAAGGATACAATCAATCGGGGGCAGGAATAGTAATAGATTCGATTCCTGAAAACGAGTATAAAGAAACAGAAGACAAATCAAATGCAATATTATTGTCTCTTAATATTTTTGAAAATCAAATAAAATAAGAATCTAAAGAAATTAATATTGAAACTTAAATATACAACTAGAAATCATTACAAATCGATTGGCGGTACCGCAAATTTATTTGACTTTTCAGAGTGATATTTTATTATCATGGATGGATCTTTCTGTCTTCCGGTTAATACCCCAACAACAACATCGTCTTTATGTATAATATCTTTTTTTCTTAATTTCATAATTCCAGCAGGTACGGCTCCAGATGCCATTTCGCAATCAAATCCGTTTAATCCAACTGAAGACATACCATCCATCATGTCTTCATCTACTACTTGTTCAACTATACCATTTGTAAATTCAATGGTTCTCAATGCCTTTATTATATTTGCAGGTTTCCCAATTTGTATAGCAGTAGCTGATGTTTTAGGAACATGTTTATCTTTTATTTGTTTTTCATAATATCTTTCAATTAAAAGAGTATCGGGTAATCCATTATTCCATTGTAGTTTTTTAGACTCAAAGAAACCATTTACCAATTCATAAAAAGTATTGGCGCCAGTTGCATTAACTACTAAAACCCGTGGTATTTTTTTTATCCAACCCCATGCGAAAAGATCCATCAATGCCTTTCCACAACTAGAAATATTTCCAAGGGCACCACCAGGATACACTATCCAATCTGGCGGATTCCAATTCAAATGTTCAAGTATTCTAAAAACAATAGTCTTTTGGCCTTCGAGTCTAAACGGGTTTAAGGAATTTACCGTATATCCTCCATCTCGCTTAGCTATCTCAAGGGATTTTAAAAGTGCATCGTCAAAATTCCCTTCAACTTGGATAACTTGGGCACCGAATTGAAACGCTTGCCCTAGTTTTCCAGGCGCAATTTCACCTTTAGGTATATAAACTTCACAATTCAAACCTTCATTAGAAGCATACATGGCAGCAGATGCAGATGTATTACCAGTAGAAGCACAGATTAATTTTTTAACAGACAACAACTTTGCATGTGTTACTGCGGCAGCCATACCATTATCTTTAAAAGATCCACTAGGATTGTATCCTTCTGGTTGAAGTAAAAGATTGTCAACAGGCATATCAACATATTTAGCTACTTTGCTCATTTTATAAGGACGAGATAATCTGCCTTCAGATCCATCCAAAGACACAAAATATTTAGAACATTCATTGATGTCATCTGTATCTATGTCAATGAAATTTATCAGTTCTCTGAATCGCCAAACTCCACTTTCATTAAATATATTACCGCCATGATTAAGTCTTTGGAAAAAAGTATCAATTAAGGATCTTTTAGGGACTTTAGAATATTCTATATCAAGCAAAAAACCGCATGAGCACCTATAAATATCGTTGTTAATTGAATAAGTAAGACCACAAGATGGATTGATACATTTCTTTTCTACTTTCAAAACATTATTCTAATAAAGTTTCACTGACTAGATTTATAAACTTAAAAATAAAAATTATAGGCATTTGGAAAGCACTTGTTGTGAATTTAAAAACATATTAACTAATATTTGCGCCAAAGAAGATCATGACGGCATATTACTTTCCGGAGGATTGGATAGCAGTATACTCGCATATCACATTAAACCAAAATATTCAATTACAATATCGATTGACAAAGAATCTCCAGATTATTTTTATTCATCCCTTATTGCAAAAAAAAAGTATTCTATAAACCATTACATGATTAATATATCACATAATGAAGTTTTAACAAATATAGAAGAATTAATAGAAGAGTTTAAGACATTCGATCCAATTTTCTTAAAAAATTCTGTTGTCCAATTAATAGGATTTAAAATTGCTAAAGAAATGAATATAAATTCTTTGGTCATTGGCGATGGAGCAGACGAACTTTTTGCAGGCTATAATTTTTTACACAAATATACTGAAGATCCGGAAAGACTGGATAAAAAAATCAATTCATTAATTCAGAATATGGACTTTATTTCTATAAAATTTTCAAATAAATTAGGATTAAAAATATTTCTCCCTTTTTTGCAAAAAGAAATTGCAGAATTTTCACAAAAAATCACAATAAAAGAAAAAATATCTAAAAAAGATGGAACCTTTTATGGGAAATTTTTTCTAAGAAAATGCTATGAAGATATACTAGGAAAGGAAATAGTCTGGAGAGAGAAAAACGCATTAGAAAAAGGCTCAGGGGTTACTAATTTAAAATACTATATCGAAAACAATATGATAACGGATTCTGAATATGTTGTTGAAGAAGAAAAATCAAAATCGGAAGGTGTAGAGATACGAAACAAAGAACATCTCTATTTCTATAAAATCTATAGGAAATTTTTTAGACCACCTAGGGAGGATATACCTAACGAATCAAATACAATAAAAAAATGCCCTTTTTGTAAATCGATATGTTCATGGAAAGGCAATTTTTGTAAGGTTTGTGGAGGATACCCCTGTTAATTATATTGAAACAGAAAAATAATAATTAAAAAATCTGTCACCATTCTCATGTTAACCACAGTAACAATGGGAAAAAAAAATGGAATTTTATAAATGAAATATGTTATGTAAATAAGGGTATACAAAAATATGTCTTTTAGTAATAAATGGATTAAGCCACAAAACGAAATCAACAATGTAGGTATGAAACTATTAGAAAATATTAAACCGCCATCTCCACTTAAACCCAGGATAGAAGAAGCTCAAAAAAGACTACACTCACAAATTGCAAAATTAGAAAATATGTCCATGAAAATGGAAGAAAAAGATCAGGTTATTTTTAAAAGAGTAATAAGTGCAATGCAGAGTCATGATAGCCAATATGCTAAAATTCTGTCGAATGAATTATCACAAATCCGAAAAATGAATAAAATGATTACATCTGCAAAATTAGCTTTAGAACAAATACAATTAAGATTAAACACAATTACGGAATTGGGCGACGTTATTGTAACATTAAGTCCTGCAATGTCGGTTATAAAAAACATTCAAGGAGGATTAACTTCCATGATGCCTGAAGCTGGTCAATCATTTGGAAAAATAACAGACATACTAAATGGAATTATGAATGAATCTGGCCAAATTCCTCAAACAACAGAAATGACAGGCAATACAAATGCTATAAGTGAAGATGCGATGAAAATAATTGAAGAAGCTAGTGCAATAGTAGAACAGAATATGAAAGATAAATTCCCAGATTTACCAAATACTACCATAGATTCGAAAGTAAATGAAAGCAACTCACTTTATTGAAATCCTAACTAATACCATTTTCAATTTTTCTTATTTGAAATAATAATTATTTGTTTTTTGATTCTAGAAATAGTTGGATAACTATATCCTTTTTCGCGGTAACGCTTTATCATTATCTTCCAATTTTTAATTCTTATCTTTGCCTGCTTTTTTGTCATCAAATATGTTTCCTTTTTAACGATACTCTTTCGTCCCGGATTTAAATATCCCCCTATTGTTGCCCTATTTCTGTTATATGAAAACCTCAATCCAAAGATAATCAAATCAGCTGATAAATTATCAAAATAATGTTTTATCTCCTCATATTGAGACTTTGATCCATTAAATTCTAAAGAATATCTCTTATTATGTATGTTGTAATTCTTGTTCTTTTCAACCCCTTCCCCCTTCCCCTTCTTTTTCTTTTCTATCACAGTTATTGATTATTGATTTATATGTTTATAAAACAAATAATAAAATATCATAACAATATTTCTCTAAATTATTTTAAGTCCGCTATAATTGATGTTCTTTAAAAATTCATCTATTTTAATCAAAATATCAGAAAAAGGATAAGTGAATCCGTTATTATATTTATCAGCATGCAAAAGTGGAGAAACAATAAAAGTATTAACACTTAAATTGATATTAATATTATTTGAGGAAACGACCCATATATTGTTTAATTTTTTTTGTATTTTGGATAAATTGTTTATCGTTTCTTCCATATTTTCTTTTTTATATTTATGGAAATGTATTATTATTGCTTTATCGTTATTATCCTTAAGATTTTTTGAATTTGGAACTAAAATGTCAATATCAATACCACCTACATTTATTTTTCTCTCTGCAGGAATCATTGACATAGTCAATACAAAATGCAACAATGCTTCGGCAAATAACGCAAACTCATCTTCAAAAAGATTATCTTTATTCAATAAAACAGAGCATTTGTTAAAAAGGGAATCAATTATAGTTTTGGAATTATAGACATTATTCGATAGAAGGATCCGGATATGATTTTTTCCCACATTATCAATTTCATTGTATAATAACTCTTTAATGTCCACTTTTGGTTAATTATAATACACAATATTTATAAATTAAGATTGAAAATTAAGTTTACCATCATCAGAATGAATCAAAATTGCATATCCATGTAAATCAGTACATATAATATGTAATTTTATTTAGAATATGCATTAATAATAAGGAGAACCCCGATTTTAGGAATATACTGTTTGCCTAAATATATGAAGTATAATTGGTACCCCGCAAAATAATTATATTATGTAAATACAAGATTCTAAACAAACCGTATAGAGAACATTAAATCATCCATTTTATCTTATTTTATTCTTGGTCTCAGCGGTTACTAATCAATTTTTCTAACTATTAATGAAATAAGATACATCTTTAAATAATATATTACTCTATCCAATCAAGAAAAATAAACTTGAGAAAAGCATATCAAAAACCAAATTCATTAAAAGGAATGCAAAGTATAGACTATGTGATGTTATTCGACAAACTATTAATGTTGATATACAATTATAGATTCGATATTTAATCTAGTTTGGTAATTGCTTGACATTAATTTATTTCGCTATTCCCCACAAAAGTTTGTTATATATTATCATAATTAAATACTTTAACATCAAATATTTTATATTTGCCTTTTTTTAAAAACATGATAGCGAAATAGTAGAATTAGACTTCTGGCTTTTAATATTTATATCAAATACATTATTCATGTATGAATGGTATATTCATTATGGTTTTTAACAAGTATAATTTTGCATTCTGAATAAAATTATATTATTCGTAGTTAATAATAATTTAGACTCAAAATATTTTTTTATTCATTTAACAGTCACTTTTACGTAAGTTATTATCACATACAAACCATATCATCATCAAAAAGTTATGTTTGAAAAGCGATATAACTTTACTTTTTATTATATTAACAATCTTTTAATATGAAATGTATTTAGCTAGTTAACAGATGGTAGTCAAATCCCTCATTTAATAAATAATATGTAATAAAAAGCATCGTTTACAGCATAATCTTGAAATACCGATTTTCATAACAACAATATTAGTACCATGACAGTTTCAAGAATAACTCAGCAATGAATAAAAAAATAGTATGTGCTTAATATTGGGTTTTTTTTGAAAATATAGGAAATAATGTGGCAATTAATTTTGCATTCAAGTTACAGTATTCTAATCTTATTCTGGATATTGGATATTCTTAAAAAAGATCTCTGGCATATAAGTTTTTACAAAAAGGTTTCATATTTACTTATTATAGTATCAATACTATATTTAATAATGATATCAATTAATTTATCATTATTAAAATATTGTTTACTAATTTATATTAATAGTATCTCTTACTAGTATTAATAACATATGTATACTTTTACAGAAAATATATTATTCTTAATTATCTAGCTATATTTCACAACTCGAAATAAGAAACATGCAATTTATCTGCAAGCATTAATCCAAATCGAATAAGTTAAATATTTGTAAAAGGATTCAAATCAAGTAATGGAAACTGACTATGAAATCTCCAGATAAAAAGGACAAACAATTTGTATGGCATCCATACACCCAAATGAAAGATTGGGTACAACAAAGCAATAAAGTTATATCAAAAGGAGAAGGATTTCACATTATCGATTCAGATGGGAACAGATACTTAGATGGTATTGCAAGTATGTGGTGTAACGTTTGGGGTCACGGACAAAACGAAGTTTCAGACGCCATGATTGACCAAATAAAAACGCTACAGCATTCAACCCTATTTGGATTAACTAACGAACCCTCAGTAAATCTAGCAGAAAAACTTTTGAAGTTAGCAAAAGGGATGGATAGGGTTTTCTATACAGATAATGGTTCTACCGCAATAGAAGTGGCATTAAAGATGGCGTTACAATATTATGCCAATATAGGTAAACCGGAAAAAAATCAATTCATATCCATTGAAAACGGATATCATGGAGATACAGCTGCTGCAATGTCTGTCGGATACATAAAAAAATATTTTGGGGCATACAAACCTTTATTAACACCGGTATTTCGTATGCCAAGTCCTTTATACAATAACAGATCCAAAAAAAAGAGTAAATATAATGGAAAAAAATATTCTATAGATTCTTTGGACAAATGCATCGAAAAAACAGAATACATATTTAAAAGATATAGTAAAAAATGTTGCGCCCTTGTTATGGAAAGCGGAGCTCAAATTGCTGGTGGCGTAATAATATATCCTCAAGGTTATCAAAAAAGAATTGCCGATCTGTGTCAAAAGTATGAAGTATTGCTCATACTTGATGAAATTGCAACTGGTTTTGGAAGGCTAGGGAATATGGTAGAATATATTTCACAGAATTCTGTTCCAGATTTAGTTTGTTTTGGAAAAGCACTTACTGCAGGATATTTCCCTCTAGCTGTTACCCTTACAACTAATAAGATTTACGAATCATTTCTTGGAGAATATAGTGAAAATAAGCAATTATATCATGGTCACACATTTACCGGGAATCCCATTGGATGCGCTACTGCAATAGCAAATATTGGAAAATATCAGAGTCAAAACTTAATACAGCAAATAAGAGAGAATAGCAAACATATTTCAAATAGATTAAAGGAATTAGAATCTTCTAACATTATAGCAGATGTACGTCACAAGGGACTTTTAACTGGAATAGAGTTAAAAAAAAATGGAAAGCCAATAGAGATTCTAAAAGACGGCCAAAGATTAAACTATTTTGTAATGAGAGAATCATTGAAAAGAGGTGTTTTTTTAAGACCTCTTGGTAATATATTGATGTTTATTCCACCACTAGCAATTAACAAAAAAGATTTCGACAAAATTATTGATGTTCAATTTAAGATAATTGAAATGATTGAATCAAAAATATAAGACACCAACTCTAAAAGAGGAATCAGGTATTTTGAGATATTCTGATGCCATTTTTATCAACTATTTATTTTGTAATTACTGTTTGGAGTAGCATATAAAAGTCGTAGTTCTTTATAGAGAGTCGCCTTTGAAATCCCTAAATCACGGGCAATTCTAACTCGCGATTCATTTTGGGCAAGTAGTCTAATTAAATTATCTTTATCAAGTTTCTTCTTTGGCCTACCAATTATCTTTCCAACAGATTTGGCTCTGGATATACCATCTTTTGTTCTCTGAACTAGCATTTCTCGCTCTCGTTCTGCAACCCATGTCAGAATACCTATCATGAGCTTTCTTACGCTTGGTTCAGTCATCTGTAAAAAAGATTCTCGAGGAGAGCAGGATATTAAAGGAGCATAAGTTTCTATAGCCTTTATAGCATCAAGTGTATCCCAAAAGGTTCTTCCAACTCTTGATAATTCATAAATTAGTATTGCATCTACTGATTCATTTTTTACAATATCAAGCATATCAATAAACCCGCTTCTTTTAACAGCAGGAATCTTACCGCTGATTGCAGAATCCTCAAAATATTCTAATATTTGAAAATCATGATCATCAGCCCACTTTTGCATGGCTAACCTTTGATTTAACACCGTCTGCTCTTCTGTACTTACCCGCAGATATGCAAATGAATATTTCATAATGATCTTTAACTTGGGTGTTTTATCTTATATAATATCAAGTAAAGTTAACAAACAGTTCAAAATAGGTCATCATCCTTTTTAGACAGCATATTTCAAAAAAGTCTAAGTTAAAGGTAAATAAACAGTGTTACTTTAAAGACGGTCTATTAAACGGTCGTTTTTTATACATTTATTTAAATCCATAAAAATAGCGGATATAGTTTTTTCTAGTTACTTTTTGCAATATGGTTTTATCATACCAACTAAATTCAATTAAATTTAATAAAATGAAAAACCCTAAAACAATGTGTTGTATCACAACAACAAATATGCGTCTTAGTCTCCAAACCAACAGGTGAATTGTAATAAGACTCGTTATTAGGAATATTTATTTTATACTTCAATTAATGGATATGTTTTTAATATATAGATATTATTGTAAATCGCACCTAATCCAAATTTGCAGATTAATTGAGATAAAACAAGTTTATTAGATTAGTTTTGTTTTGTATCACTTTTAACCATTTGTTGTCATGGCATATTTTCCCTTTTATTTACAATATATAGTTAAATATTATTGATTACAAAAGGTTAAAATCAAAAAACGTATTATATGTAAAAGGGTGTAATGACCTCATAGCCAAATTTGGTTATAAGGCAAAAACATTATTGATATGTATAGATCAAAGTTAATTATTATATTACCTTTTATAAACATAATATTTAGAGTACATAGTATGTCTCAAATAAATGATAATAATGTTAATGAGAGCAAAGGTGAATCAGAAGTTATGTTTATTGAAAATCTAATGGAGATAGTTTTAGAAGGCGGACAGATTAGTTTTCAAGATGCTGAGAATTTACTCGCTACAAAAGAGATATTTACTCTATTCAATTGTGCAAATACTATCACCAGGAAATTTAATGGAGACAGAGTCGATATAGAATCCCTTATTAATGCTAAATCGGGAAATTGCCCCGAAGATTGTTCATTTTGTGCTCAATCCTCTTTATATAATAACAATACAGGTATCACCAAGTATCCTCTTTTATCAAAGAAGGTCATTTTAGAGCATGCCCTAAGAGCAAAACAAGATGGTGCCTCAAGTTTTTGTCTTGTATGTGCATATAGATCTCCTCCCGAAAAGGACTTTGAACAAATATGTCAAATCATACAAGAAATCAAAAAGAATGTCCAGATAGATGTTAATGTATCACTAGGGTTTATGACAAATGAAAGGGCTAGGAGGTTAAAATCTTTGGGTGTAAAGAGATATAATCACAACTTAGAATCTTCCGAGAGTTTTTTTTCGCAAATATGTAAAACCCATGATTTTGTCGATAGGGTGAATACTGCTCGAATTGTTAAGGAAGAAGGATTAGAATTATGTTCTGGTGGAATAATTGGTATGGGAGAAAGTCGCAAGCAAAGACTGGAACTAGGATTTTCTCTTAATTCATTACAACCAGATGAAGTCCCTATTAATATTTTGATTGCAAGAAATGGAACACCTCTTGCAGATCTAAATCCTTTGGACCCAATAGAGGCAATAAAGACAATTGCAGTTTGGAGATTTATTATGCCAAAGACAATTTTAAAAATAGCAGGGGGTCGAGAAGTTCATTTAAAAGATAAGGAAAAACTTGCCCTAAAAGCCGGTGCGAATGGAATAATAACAGGAGGATATCTGACAACAGGTGGTAATAACTCCAGTAAAGATATTGCGATGATAAAAGAGATTGGTCTTAGATCAGAACAGTAACAGTGATAGGCTAAAGGGAAAAACTAGTCATATTGAAAAGGAACTTGTTAGATTAGAAAACGAAGATCTGTATAGGCAAATAAACATATTCGATGTTGAAAAAGAATCAACGCTGAAATATAATGAGTATCGCATTCTTAATTTCTCATCTAATGATTATCTTGGATTATCAAAAAATAAATCATTACTAAGACAATTAAATCAACAAATCAGATTGCAAATATCACAATGCAGTTCAAGGCTAATTTCAGGTAGTTCAACCAAAATAGAAAAACTGGAGAAAAGTTTATCTAGTCATAGGGATACCCAATCAACTCTAGTCTTTCCGAATGGATATATGGCAAATTTAGGGGTTCTTAGTGCGTTAGGTGACAAAGAAACAGCAATTTTTAGTGATAGATTAAATCATGCCAGTATTATTGATGGGTGTAAGCTTTCAAACAGCCAAGTAAATGTCTTCCCACACAATGATTTCTCAATTTTAGAGGACTTAGTAAAAAGAAATAGCATAAAGAAAAAAATAATAATTACAGAAGGGATTTTTAGCATGGATGGTGACTTTTCCAATTTAAAAGAATTATCAAAAATATCAAAAGAAAATGATTGTATTTTAATGGTGGATGATGCACATGGTGATTTCATAGTTGGAGATAACATATTGAAAAACTATTCGGGAACCCCCCATTTTTTTAACATATCTAAAGAAGTGGATGTTCATATTAGCAGCTTAAGCAAAGGATTGGGATGTTATGGGGGATATGTTAGCAGTTCCACGTTAATTTGTAAATACCTTATAAACAAATCGCGTCCATTTATTTTCACTTCAGCACTTCCTGATTTTTTATGCGAATTAGCCAACAAAGCTTTAGCGATTGTAAAAACGGGGACGCGTCAAAAAAAACTGTATGACAATATCGATTTTTTTCATAAAATAATAGAAGACTACAAAATACCGAATGTAAAAAAAATCAGATTTAGCCCCATAATTCCAATTATCATAGGCTCCGAGAAAAAAGCAATGGGCATATCAATGGAGCTTTTAAAAAAAGGTTTTCATGTTCAAGCTATTAGGTACCCAACAGTTGATAAAAATAAAGCTAGACTAAGGATTTCTCTTTCAGCAGAACATAATAAACATCAAATCCATAATCTATTGGATACACTAAATATGATATTAAAATAGTATTTTAAAACAGTATATTTAACTTAATATTTTATTTCAATACTCGAGTTTAGAAAATGTTTTACAAAATAGTTTAATTGTTTAGTAAAAATCCATTATTACAATACATATTTTTACCTTTTGAATATCATATTAGTATTAGGTTAGATTATCGAAAAAAATTGCTATATAATCATTATAATAGTTATATAATCATTATAATAGTTATATAATCATTATAATAGTTATATAA